>DASZOW010000528.1:0-3721 GCA_035550615.1 Puia sp. | reverse complement strand
GATCTGCCGTTCCGCACTGACACCCCATTGGAGATAGTGACGGTCGAGCGTAAGATATCCGCGATGTGTGGCATTCCATACCGCGATGTCGAGGTGATCGCGTGCGAAGTTCTGATAAGTACCGGCGCCCAGGGGGTTGGTGATCTCGCCGTAGGTGGCGCTGCTTTTGTCGAAGTCCCGATCGCCGAAAAGGTACTGTCCGGTGATATCGTAATTCTGCTGTTCGATGTCGTCGAACCGCGAGGCCATCCATTTCAGCCGCAGGTGCGGGTTGAGCTGTTGGTTCAGGGACAGGCCCAGGAGATTTGCCTGATACTCGTCTTTTTCCTGGCCGCTGAAGAAGATATCCAGCCCGAGATTCGCGGTGTAGTAGGGCGAAAAGATCGAAGAAGTGAGCTGGCTGGATTGCGGGAGCAGATGAAAACGCGTTTGAGAGAGCATACCCAGCATTTCCAGGGAGGTTCGGGGATTGAACTGGTAGGTCAGCTGGGTTTGCAGATCGGAGGAGGAAGGGGCATAGGTCCCTTTGGTCTCCTGGCTGCTGAGAAGGGTACTGTTTGTGCGGTTGCGTGCCCCGATGGAATAGGTGAAACGCTTATTGGCGGATGTCCCTTCCAAATGCAAGCCTTGTTCGAGGAGGCCGAGATAGACCGACCCGCCGAAATCAACAGGCTTGCGATATTGGATATCGAGGGCGGAGGACATCTTGTCGCCGTATCTCGCCTGGAAGCCGCCGGTATAGAAGTTTACGCTGCGGGTCATTTCCGGGTTGATGATGCTGAGCCCTTCCTGTTGCGCATTGCTGACGAGGTAGGGACGAAAGACCTCGAAATCGTTGATATAGGTCAGGTTTTCATCGTAGTTACCGCCGCGGACGGAGTATTGGGAGGTCAGCTCGTTGTTGGAGCCGACAAATACTTTCAGCAGGCTTTCGATACCGCCGATAGGAGTGGGGATAGTGATCGCGTTTTTGGGATTGACGCGGATGAGTCCCGTTTCGCGGCTTTCGCGCTGGTCGGAGACGATGACCTGTTGCATGGCTTTGGCTCCCCGTTCCATGCGGACGACGATCTGTTCCTGTTCTTCGTCGTTGAGGAGGAAGTTGCGTTGTTCCGTTTTATATCCGGTGAAGGAAAAAACGAGGGCGAATGCCTTTTCCGAAGGCACGCGTATGCGGAAAGTGCCGGAGTCGGAGGTCACGATGCCGGTCTGGCGGCCGAGGATGATCACGGACACGCCGGCAAGCGGGTTCTCGTTCTCGTCCAGCACTTTACCCGAGACGAAGGCGATCTTGCGAGGCTTAGCCGCGGGCGGGTAACCGCCATGTGCCGGTTTCTTTTGCGCGATGGCAGCGGAGGTCACCAGCAGGGAGGAAAGGAGCAGCGCAGCGATTGCAATTCTCAAGTAGGGTTAGTTTAATCAATCACAATTCTTAAGACTATGGATAGTTGCTTTGGGATCTTTGGATGCGAATACGGTGTTGCCTGCCACCAGGACATCGGCGCCAGATTTTACCAGGCTGGAGGAGTTTTCCACGGTGACGCCGCCGTCCAGCTCTATGAGCGTGTTGAGGCCCCTGTCGTGGATCATACGGCGCAGGTTGCGGATCTTCTGGAAGGTGTGCGGGATGAATTCCTGGCCCCCGAAACCCGGATTGACGCTCATGACCAGGACGGAGTCGAGATCATGCAGGATGTCGCTCAGCAGCTCGACAGGCGTGCTGGGGTTGAGGGCCACACCGGCCTTCATGCCAAGCGATTTGATCTGCTGGATATTCCGGTGCAGGTGGGGACAGGCTTCCAGGTGGACCGTCAGGCGATCGGCGCCGGCCTTTTTGAAGTCTTCGGCATAGCGTTCGGGCTCCAGGATCATGAGATGGACGTCGCAGATCTTGGTGGTGGCTTTGCGGATGGCGGCGATCACCGGGAGACCAAAGCTGATGTTCGGGACGAACCGGCCGTCCATGACGTCGAGATGCAGCCAGTCGGCCTTGCTTTCATTGATCATCTTACATTCTTCTTCCAGCCTCAGAAAATTCGATGCAAGTAAGGAGGGCGCTATGATGGGCATGCGTTGTCAGTTGGTTTTTGTCTGCACTAAGATAGCAAAAAGGTTCGAGCCTGCGGCTCATCAGGAGCGTTATTGTAACGCTTTGATATGATCGGCTGCTTCGGTAAAGGTCTTGTCCAGGGCCAGGGCTTCGCGATAATAAAGGATGGCCTGGTCTTTATGACCCGTGGCTTCGTAGCAGCGGCCTACCCAGTAGTAGCCATCGGGGTAGGTATCCGAGACTTTGACCGTCATAAGGAAGGTCGTCATGGCGCTGTCGTAGCGTTTTTGTTCGAAGAGAGCGATGCCTTTTTCGAGATAGGCATCGGTGAATTTCCAGTCGCGCCCGATACACGAATCGAATTGAACGATGGCCTTTTTGTATTGGGCGGTATTCGAATAATAGATGCCCTTGATAAACAGCGGGTCGATGAGTTCGTGTGCCGAGTCTTTGCGCAGGACGTCGTCGCAGATGGACAGCGCCACAGGGTTACGGCTTTCCGCATACAGGTGCGCCAGCTCGAGTCCATAGGTATTTACCGCATGCAGGCCGTAGGCCTTGCCCAGGGACCGGATGGCGTTGGGCGTATCCCGGAGCTTTTCCTGCTGCAGGCCTTTTTCGAACCAGGCTTCGTCATTGAGCGAGTCCGTTTGAAGCATGTCGTCATAGATGGCAAGCGCTTCTTTGGTCCTTCCGGATTGCTGGTAGAGTTCGCCCAGCTGGGCGCGGAAGGCGGGGTTGGCGGGATATATTTTCTCCCCTGCGAGCAGAAATTTGATCGCCTTATCCGTCTGGCCGATGATGGCGAGGGTGGAGGCGTAACGGAGACCGGTGAGCTCGTCAGGATGTAATTCCCACGATTGGTGATAGTCGTCGGCGGCCAGCTCATGATGGTTACTGCGGGACAGCAGGTCTCCTCTTCTATAGTATAGCGACGCAGCCTCCTGGCCTTTAGCCTCCCTGAGGCTATCCGTCAATGGGGCAAACGGAAATTGATGCAGGACGGCGGCTGCCTGGTCGTCTTCCTTTTTGCCGGTATTGTTACAACTGGTGGTCAAAAGCCCGGAACAAAGAATAAAGACGAAAATTGTCCGCAAGGGTTTAATCATGCTACAAATCTAAGAAAACTTAAGTGTTTTATTTTCCGGGAGGACGGTCGTAGCTTTGGCCTCAAAATTTTAACCATGTACGATATTCTTTTACACTTGCACAGTCTGCTGCGCTGGGTGATCCTGGTGCTGGCGGTGGCAGCTATTTTCAAAAGTTATTCGGGTATGACGGCGGGCCGGCCCTTTTCCGCCGGTGATAAGAAGGTGGGGCTATTCCTGATGATCTCGGCGCATACGACCTTATTGGTGGGGCTTATTTTATGGCTTACGGGCCCATGGGGGCTTGCGAATATCCGGAATCTGGGTTTTGGGGAGGTGATGAAGAATAGCGTTTACCGTTTTTATGCGGTCGAGCATATATTCGGCATGTTGGTGGCGATCGTGCTGATCACGATTGCGCGGGGGGCTTCGAAGAAAAATATTTCCGACGTCGCGAAACACAAACGGACGTTCTGGCTGGTGTTGGTGGCCTTGCTGATCATTCTGGCGACGATACCCTGGCCGTTCCGGGCGGGGATTGCGAGACCCTGGTTCTAGCAGTAGAGGGGATATAATAATGAAG
>DASZOW010000527.1:0-2181 GCA_035550615.1 Puia sp. | reverse complement strand
GCCGTCAAGTTCACGGAAAATGGCAGCATCAGGATCACCATCACGCTCGAAAAGCAAGAGGCGAAGACCGCCCACCTGCTCTTTACCGTCACCGACACGGGCATCGGCATCGAGCCTGAGCAGTTCCCGCAACTTTTCGATAGCTTTTCACAGGCCGGGGCTGACATCACCCGCAAATACGGCGGAACGGGTCTGGGTCTGGCGATTTGCCAACAGCTGCTGGCTTTACAGGGCGGCGGCATCGATGTCGCCAGTGAACCCGGCAAGGGAACGACCTTTTCTTTCTGGATCCCTTATGGCTGCCAATCCCAAACTACTCCGATCGGCAAAACGGCAAAAAACCCGCAGGACAACCAGCAGCAATTCGCCGGCAAACATTTCCTGGTCGTGGAAGACAATCCCATCAACCAACAGCTCATCGAGTACGTCATAAAAAAAGCCGGCGCAGAGGTCACCCTGGTCGGCCATGGCGGCGAAGCCGTCGAACGGCTAAAACTGCAAACCTTCGATCTGATCATCATGGATCTCCAGATGCCGGTGATGGACGGCTACGAGACGACAAAGTATCTGCGGGAAGAGATGAAGCTGAGAACCCCCGTCCTGGCGATGACCGCCAATGCTCTCAAAGGCGAGCAGGTCCGCTGTCTGGAGGCGGGAATGAATGGCTATATGTCAAAACCCTTCGAGTTCCGCGATTTCTATAACCGCGTAGCACGCCTGCTCGAAAATCAGTCCCGCCAGGATGCCTCGGACGACGCTCAAACCATTCAGGACCCCGGCAAACAGCCGCTGTTCAATCTCTCCCTATTGGAGGAGGTGGGCGACAGAGACTATGTGCACGACACAGTCACGACCTTCCTCGAGTCGCTGCCCGATCACCTGGAAAACCTCCAAAGGGCCTACAAAGAAAAGAATTACGACTGCGTTGCCTTCGTGGCCCACAAGCTCCGTGGCACGATGGGCGTCTTCCAGGCCCGCTCGCTTTGCGAACATCTCGACAAGCTAGAACAATCCGCCAGGGAAAGAACCGATCCCGGCAACCTCGTGCCCATGACGCTCAATCTTCTCCGTCGCCTGGCCGGTGAACTGAAACAATATGACCGCTGCTCCAGCATCTGATCGCAGAGGATGCCACCGACCAACACGTTCGCCAGCGACACAAAACGGCCATCTTCATCCACCAACAAGTATCCAGCCGCGCCATAATGTACGTTGCTGTCCCATCCATCTTTTGACGATATAGACTCATTACGCCTTTCAAAGGAACTTAATCCTAAAATCAGCTCTTTTTCTGTATATGTCTTCTCCATCATAATTGGGTACGTTAGCCCATTGTTTGGATACCCGATCTAATAATGCTAATACATGACTTTTGACATCTGCAGGTTCTTTGCTAAGTAATTCATTATAGTTTTTAATAAAAAGAATGTAATTAGGCTTATCAAGCCATTCGAGGTCATTCAAACAATCATTCAATGCGTTAAGATTCCGCCCATAATATGAGGGAAATTTGAATGCCTTTCCTATTTTGATTAAAAATGATTTCATAGTCGAACAAAGAGATCCATCTAATACTGCAACATAATATTCCTGTTCATTTATGCCTTCAGAAATCATCGCTTCCATAATGACTTTTTCCATTAATTTCCTCTTATTTGCGTGAATGATTGGTAATGATTATTGATGTAATAGGCGGAATTATCGGACCCAACGATTACTCTTTCACCGCCTCTATTCTGCCCAGGAACTTTAGGCCAAACATCATACTCCTTATATGTTATAGGGTTACCGTCGGCATCCTCCTCAGGTAGGATTTCTCCTCCGGATCGTCCGTCGTTTGCATAAAGACTACCGCCCTTCCATCCTCTAAGGGTTGCGCCGTTCTTGTTTAAAGCGTTATCTGCTACGTTTCCCGCAGTTTCAGGAATTTTCGCCTCTTCGAACAATTGATTTAACCTATAAAGGGAATACAAGGCCTTTACACCTCGGCCCACTGGAACTATCGAAATAACAATTCCTGACAGTTTAACAGTCTGCTTCGCTATTGTTAGATTGGCGCCTTTCTTGGCAGGCGAGTAATTAACTAAAAAAGGTTGATTCCCCCCCAACACGTAGTTTCGATTTCTCGTTAGAGGACGTATATCAACTGTAACAGCGTTGATGGTGGAACGGCTACGGTGG
>DASZOW010000526.1:0-6977 GCA_035550615.1 Puia sp. | reverse complement strand
GTTCATGTATGGTTGCTTTAGGATTTGAAAACACAAGGGTATTTGACAATTTCAAGCTATCGAGTTTACTGATCAGCTTTGTCTGAACCCGGTTGTTTTGCTTTTGAAGCGTGATGGTCCCTGTAGCCAGATCCTGGTCGCCAGCCCGTAGATCTCGCGTTCGTGTGTGGAAAGGTCCGCTCAGCACCATTGTACTATCAACCATCTTAATGGACAATTCGCAAAATGTTTTAATGCTGCGGGACCGGGTCTCAAAATTATTGTAGATCACTTTATCATCCGAAATGGTAAAAGTACTGTCCTTCCGGATCAAATTAATTTTCTTAACGGCTGTTTTTTCAGCACCTTTGAACACGAAAGTAATCATCGAATAGCCAGTCATATCCTGGTTGATTGCCAGTTCAAATGGCATTTGTGTTTCGGTGGTGGCGATCGTTCCCACCCAAATTCCCGAAAGATCCTGGGAAAAGAGTTGCAATGGCAGTAAAAGCAGCACAAAAATTGCCTTCATCGTCGTGGTGGAATTGGATTCTTTTATTCTTCAACGATAAATCAATTTATTAATTGTTTGGCGCGGCAGGCGTAGTCGTATGGAGCAGCAGCTCCGCCTTCCGCCAAAAACGCTTCCAAGGTCCGTTAGAAATCGAGGTAAGGAAAAAGCGCGAAAATCGGAGTCGTTGAGTAGACGGGGTTAAAAGACAAGGCTTAATTCAACAGTTTGCGGGCATCGCAAGCGAACATAGAGTGTGCGGAACCGGACAATTGATCATCGTAAAGAAGTTGCAACTAATTGATTATTAATGGGTAAAAAAATGGGTATTTTTCTAGCTTGAGTTCTGCTGTATTCTAAAACCAAGAGCATGTTCAAAAGCTATCTCCTCGTCGCTCTCCGCCAACTCCACAAGAACCGCGGATACTCCTTTATCAATATCTTCGGCCTTGCCACCGGTATGGCGATCGCCCTGGTCATCGGCATCTGGGCAGGCGACGAGCTTTCCGTCGATCAGGGGATGCCAAATGGCGACCGCGTCGTGGAGATCCTGCAAAATCAGTGGCCAAAGGGACAGACGAGCGAGAAAACGCCGCCCTTGTATGTAGGCACTACCGTGTCCGCTGCCCTCAACCCCTGGTTGCAAAAAGGAAACTATCAGGATGTTTTCGCCCAAACGGCGATGGCTCTTTGGGCCAGCCAGCATTTGCTGGTGAACGGCGACAAAAGCATCGTCCAGACAGGCACCTCGGCGGAGTATACCTTCCCGCTGATCTTCGGCTACCGTTTCCTAAGCGGCACCGCCGAATCCATGCGCGACCCCAATACAGCTCTTATTTCAAAATCGACGGCCATGGCGCTCTATGGCACGATGAATGCAGTGGGGAAGACCTTTAAATATGAAAATCGCCGTCCGTTCACCGTTGGTGGCGTCTATGCCGATGAGCCCGCGAACAGCAGCTTAAAGGTCTATGACTTCTTTATCTCGATGGCCAGTGAGGAAACCAACTGGGTGAGAAATGTCAGCGATTTTGAAAACCATAATTGCCGCATGTATGCGCTTCTCGCGGATAACGTCACTGCCGGGCAGGCGACGGCCCGCATCAAGAATATCTGCAGCCCTTATGTGAATCGCTCGTACGAAAGCTACAAGGCGGTGCCGTTCAAAAGCCTGTATCTACATTTCGACGAGACCAATTTCGTCGGCGAGGGCCGGATTGTCTACGTCAGGATGCTCGGGATCATCGGGGTCTTTATCCTCTTGCTGGCCTGCATCAATTTTATGAACCTGTCCACGGCCCGCAGCGAAAAAAGAGCGAAGGAAGTAGGTATCCGCAAGACTGTGGGCTCGCTACGGGGTCATCTCATCGCCCAATTTCTCGGGGAATCCGTCCTCCTCGCCTTCCTATCCCTTATTCTTGCCATCATCCTGGCCACTCTGACACTCCCCTGGTTCAGTCAATTATCCGGAAAATTATTGAGCTTCCCCTGGACATCCCCACTGTTCTGGGTTGCGGCACTTATCTGCACCGGGGTCACCGGTCTGCTGGCCGGCAGCTACCCGGCCTTCTATCTCTCCGGTTTTCGACCAGTAAAAGTTTTGAAGGGCACGTTCAAGACGGGCAAAGGCGCTGGTACGGCGCGGAAAGTCCTCGTCGTGGCCCAATTCTCCGTCTCGCTGATCCTGATCATCGGCACCATCGTCGTATTCCGCCAGATCCAGTTTGCCAAAGATCAACCCCTGGGCTATGATCAGGCCGGACTGATTGCCGTACCCGATAATACGCAAGAATTGGACTCTCATTATGAAGCCCTTCGTAAGGGTCTGCTCAACACGGGCGTGGTCGCGGGTATCGCCAACTCCTCCGCGAATCTCAACGGATTTTATCAGAATAATTTCCTCGAATGGGAAGGAATGAGCGAGGAAGCAAAAACACTCAGTTTTCGCGACATTTTCGTTAACGCCGATTTTGGACCCACCATCGGCTGGAGTATCCTAGAGGGACGTGACTTCTCCCGCGCACATCTCACCGATAGCAACGCCGCCATCGTTAATGAAACGGGCGCCCGCATCCTCGGGTTTAAAGATCCTATCGGCAAGACCATCATACATTGGGGGAAGCCCTATACCATCATCGGGGTCGCAAAGAACATGATCAGCAATAATCCCTATTATCCGGTGCAACCCGCGATCTTCATGGGAGAAGGCGGCCATGCTGTCTTTACGATCCGCATCAAACCCGGTACGCCGGTGCGCACCGCCATCGCCGCGATGGAACCCGTCTTCAAGCAGTTCAACCCGGCCAGTCCCTTTATCTATTCTTTCATTGATGAGGAGTTTCAAACGAAATTCAATACGGAGTCGCAGATCGGCCATCTCGCGACGGTGTTCTCCGGGTTGGCCATTCTTATTTCCTGTCTGGGCCTCTTCGGTCTCGCGTCCTTCGTAGCCGAACAGCGTACCAAGGAGATTGGCGTCCGCAAGGTGCTTGGCGCCCGCGTGACGGGTCTATGGGCGCTCCTCTCCGGCGACTTCCTGAAGCTGGTGATCCTTTCCTGTCTTGTCTCCATGCCGCTGTCCTATTTCTTCATGAGCAAGTGGCTGCAAAACTATGTGCTTCACACTCCCCTATCCCTATGGATCTTTGTCGTCGCCGGCGCCGGTATCCTCTCGATGACCCTCGCCACCGTCAGCTATCAAGTTCTCAAAGCAGCCCTTATGAATCCGGTCAAATGTCTCCGCACCGAATGATTTTGACTTTGAATTTATATGTACAGGCCGGTGGATATTTACGGCAACGGGTTTTGGGGCTTTGGTCATTACAATGCTTACCGTGAGCCACCAAAGCATCAGTGCGGCCTTGATGAACCCCGCAAAAAGCTTGAAAACAGAATAGATTTGCCGGTGTGCTCATGAAAAGTTTCGGTATTATCATTGCTATATCTCTTCTTTTGACGGGGTTAGTATCCCGCCTGGCATTTCATCGAGTGACTTCAGCGCCCTCTGAAAGCGTCCGCAACAGCGCCGGGATGCAGCTTAGGGTGGTAGAAGAAAACACGCAGCCGACGCTGCGCATTGTCCTGCCCAATCATCCGACTTCGGATCGCGCCATCGAGATCATCTTTCCGGAGCACCTCACCGTACGGCGCCACGGGAACACCGACCCCACATTCCTCTACATTTTTCAGCCGGGTCTCACCGGCGAGCGACCACAATGGCGACAGTCTGGCCGGTCTCTGGAGTATGAGAAAGATTTTCCAAATGCCGTTCATATGCTGGCGAGAGCAACCCTTGAAGAAGATGGCGTTCGCTTTTGCTTCAGGCTCCATAATCAATCCAACACGACGTACGACCTAATCTGGGCTCCTATCGATCCCCGGCTTACCTCCGTGTTCCATGACGTTAGACTAGAGCGTACCTATGTCCATCATGCAGATGGTTTCGATCTGCTGGCTTCGGAAACGCCGAGCCGCCTGACGATGCCGCTCGATCAGTGGTTGCCAGCCCGGTATCTCGCTTCGTTCACCTGGCCGATACCGTCGAATAGAGCCGAACGTCGTGACGGTATCATGTATTACAACAAGTCGCGAGCGGTCGATGCACCGTTCATCGCTACGCTGTCACAGAAAGGTGGCTGGGTGATTGCGAGCTTTACCCGTACAACAGGCAATGTGTGGAGCAATCCGGAGCTGACTTGTCAGCATGTGGATCCGCAGGCATCGTTGGCGCCAGGTGAGGAGGTGATATTGGAAACCAAGACCCTTGTCGTCCGTGGCTCACTTGATGACGTGTTTAAAATGGCTATGCAGCAGCGTGACTCGCTCCACCTGCCTACCAACCATGAGAAATAAGGAATTTCGGCTAAATGAAATGAGAAAGACCGCTTACTCCGTTCTCAGGCTTTTCACCGGGTTTGCCATGGCTGCTTTGATGGATTGAAAGCTGATGGTTATTAAAGCGATCAGGATTACCAATAGCCCTCCGGAGGCAAACAAGCTCCAGCTAAGGGAGATGCGATAGGGATAGTTTTGCAGCCATTTATGGGTTGCCATCCACACCAGCGGAATGGATATAATCAATGAAACAAGGATCAGCTTTAAAAAATCTGTCGATAGAATAAATACGATGCTGCTTACGGACGCTCCCAGCACTTTGCGCACGCCAATTTCTTTTGTTCTTTTTTCAGCAGATAAAACAGATAGACCAAACAGCCCAATGCACGAAATAAAAACGGTGAGCAGGGCGCTGAATAGAAGAATTTTCTTCCACCTTGCTTCCGCCTGGTAGCTCATGGCATTTTGCTGGTCTTTAAAATTGTAGGCAAATGCGTTCAACGGAAATAGATCTTTAAATGTATTTGCTATATACCGCAGGCTGGCTGTTCCAGTGCCGGGTTTTATTTTTATATAAACCATTCCGTAGTTGTGCGCCGGGTTCATCGTGAATATTTGCGGCGCTATTTTTTCAGTCAATGGTTTATAATGATAATCCTTTACTACAGCTGCAACGGTATAGGTTTGATTGTTCTCATAACTGGTGAGCTGCTGACCTACCGCCTGTTTCCAGCGGGCCTGCCGCACAAATGCTTCGTTTACTAAAACCGAGTGTGTCGAATCCGATGGGAAGTCGGAAGAGAAATTCCTGCCTGCTGCCATCGATACTTTGAGCAGGGGCAAGTAAGCCGCGTCGATCGTCTCGATCACCACGTTTACATCATTGTCGGCGCCTGCTTTTACGGTGTTATTATTAAAGCCGTAATTTCTGGGAGCAACAGCAACTATGTTGGAGTTCTTCATCAATGCCTGCTTGAATAAAGCTGCTTCATGGCGCGTCAGAGCAGGCTTTTTAACCGTGATCAAATTGCTGTCATCATAACCCAGGCTTTGTGTAGTAAGGTAATTGAACTGAAAAAAGATAGTCAGTGTGGCAATAATTAAAAACGATGCTAATGCAAACTGAAATACCACCAGGGACTTTTGCAAGTAGTTTTTACCGGCAAGGTTGAAGCGGCTGTATAATGTCTGGATGGGATTGTAATTGGATAGCACCGCCGCGGGATAAAAGCCTGCCAGCAAACCCGTAAAAACAAAAAGCGCTGCATAGCCCGCTATCACTTTCGCATTGATCAGATACGTAATTGAAAGCGCCTTGTTCGATAATTCGTTGAATACAGGCAGCACTGTCGATACCAGGGTAACTGCAAAGCCGAATGCAATAAGACAAAGAATAAATGACTCGCTGAGAAATTGGATCATCAGCTGTTTTTGAGTGCCTCCGATGACTTTTCGAATACCTATCTCCTTCGCTCGTTTTACGGAGCGGGCCACCGTGAGGTTTATGAAGTTGATACAGGCGATCAGTAAAATAAAAAGTGCTATCGCGGAGATTATATAAGAAAACATCGGGTTGCTTCTGTCGGAAAGTATTTCATCCGCATCAGGCACCATTTTGCCAAGATGAATATCCGTAAGCGGCTCGAGCGCCCACGTAATATTCATATCCTTGATACCATACCTGATCTGCATGGCACTAATCGTGGCGTTTGCATCGGCCTTGAAAACTTTATCCATTTCCGCCTGCGTTGTGTTAATGTCGGCATGTGGCGCAAGAACAACAAACGTGGTAAGAAAGTAATTGAACCAGTTCCCATTATTGCTTTCATCATCAGCAGCGATCTTTAATGGCAGCAATACCTGGAATTTAATAGATGAGTTCTCGGGACAATCTTTGGCAATGGCAGTCACCACGTGCGGCATGAATTTTCCCGCTTCATTCACCAACATTGTTTGACCAACGGCGGTGGCGGAGCCAAAATATTTTTTTGCCATTTCTTCCGTAATAACTACCGAGTTGGGTTGTGTCAATGCTGTTTTAGCATCACCGCTTAGTAATGGAAATGTAAATACCGAGAAGAAATTGGCGTCAACAAAACTAACCGACTGCGATTGAACATCCGCCCCCGCCTTTATATCTATCTGGCCGGGTTCAAAGCGAACGAAGCTTTGTATTTCCGGTATGTTGGCCGTAAAACGTGGTCCCTGGAAATACCCCGTATAGCTGCCATAATGCGCAGTACCGTCTTTTTTCCTGTCTTGCTTGTCTATGCGATAGATCCGGCCTAGATTTTTATGAAAGCGATCGTAGCTTATCTCATCATTTACATATAACATGATAAGTATGGCACAAGCCAGTCCCAGGCTTAGCCCGGCAATATTTATAAAGGAGTAAATTTTATTCTGCAGCAGGTTCCTAAACGCGGTTTTGAAATAATTTTTAAACATGGCAGCTGATTGATGATGCATGATCCAATGCTTATGCCAAAGGGGGAAGTCATTGTGGGGCAGGTGATTGAAGCGATTTTTCGGAAGTGTTTGTATCAAAAGCGAACAATTATTGTACGGTTTATTTGCAGCCTGTAAAAATAGAGCGTGGCGGACCAGCAGCATGATCTTTAGCGGGGCAGGACCGCCGGCCTGCGATAGGGTT
>DASZOW010000525.1:0-7733 GCA_035550615.1 Puia sp. | reverse complement strand
CATCTCCGGAGCCCGTTGCTCGATAAACAGCAGGGCGATACCGTGCCCCTCACGCTCCGTCAGCTCGCCGAAAACATGATCCTGCTCAGCGATAACCTCGCCTGCGATGTCCTGCTTCAGCGCATCGGCGGAACCGGTGTCGTCAATGATTTTATCCATGGGCTCGGCATCCGGGACATCCATATCGCCTGCTCGGAGAGCCAGATCGCCGCTGACCCGAAAAAGATATATGACAACTGGTGTGCGCCGGCAGCGATGAACAAACTGCTGATCGCATTCGATCAGGGTAAGATCCTCTCTCCTGGCAGCACGCAGCTTCTCCAACACTGGATGGCGACAAGCCTTCCCGGCGCCCACCGGCTCAAGGGGCTGCTCAAAGGGAACACCGTCGTGATCCACAAGACCGGTACCTCGGATACCGACAAGACCGGCCTCACCGCCGCGACAAACGATGTAGGCATCATTACCCTCCCCAATGGCCGCCATCTCTATGTCAGTGTCTTCCTCGCCGATTCCCGCGCCGATGAACCCACCCGTGAAAAGGCAATTGCCCTGGTCGGCCGCCTGGCCAACGACCGCTATGCCTATATCACAAAAAAATAAATTTGGCGGTATAAAAAATAAGCCCGTAACTTTGCCTAACACTGTTACAAAATGTAACAGGGCTAAAAAAGACGCCGCAAAGGGCCTCCAACCATGGGTATCTTAGATCGAAAACAACGGCAAAAAGACGAAGTCCGGGCCAGCATCCTGGACACCGCCTGGCAACTGATCGTCACAGAAGGGTGGCAATCCTTTTCCATCCGCAAAATCGCCGACGCCATCGAATATAGCGTACCCGTGATCTACAGTCATTTTGAAAATAAAGACGCTATCCTGCTGGAATTCAACAGAAAAGGCTTTCAACTTCTAAGCGCAGCCCTCGCCCGCGCCAAATCCGGCGAACCCGAACCCGCCAGCCAGATCCGCGCCATGGGCCGCGCCTACTGGGACTTCGCCTTCGAAAACAAAGAGTATTACCAACTGATGTTCGGCCTCGGCATACCCACCTGCGAAGCCGTCAGCCGTATCCCCGCCCTGGCCAACTTCGCCGAAACCATCATCGGCAGCATCAACGCCATGGTACCCGCCGGCCAGCAACCGCCCTTCGATCCGTGGCTGAAATACCAGTCTTTTTGGTCTATGCTCCACGGCCTCGTTTCCATCAACATGATCCGGATCGGCCAACCCGAACAAACCGAGCCGCCTCACGGACACCTGCCCCAGCAGGTCCTCGAAGATGTCATATGCAGCTTCATCCGCGGCATCCAGGCCACAGTGCCAACCCCAGCAGCCGACCCCTCCTCCGCCATCAACCGGCCGGATAACTAGTATTTTTTTGCCCTAATCCATGTTTAAACATTGAATCGTTATATCTAAAACTGTCAAAACAAAAACAATAAAAAACCCAACAAAATGAAGAAGATCCTCGCCAGCGCAGCCGCTATTCTATTCACCACCGCCGCGGCATTAGCGCAATCCTGGAGCATGGACAAAGCTCACTCCCAGGTCCTGTTCGGTATCAACCACATGGGTATCAACACGATTACCGGCAGCTTCGGCACAGTAGCCGCCACCCTGACGTCCTCTAAGGACGATTTCTCCGACGCCGTCATCGATTTTTCCGCCGACGTCAACAGCATCAACACGGGCAACGAACAACGCAACACGCATCTTAAAAGCGCAGATTTCTTCAACGCCGCGCAATTTGGAACGATGACCTTCAAAAGCACGTCATTCCGGAAGATCGACGACAAGAACTACCAGGTCACCGGCGATCTGACCCTCCATGGCGTTACGAAATCGGTTACCCTCAACGCCACCTTCAACGGCGCCACCATCAACCCCATGAGTAAAAAGACCACCGCCGGTTTCAAAGTCACCGGCACGATCAAACGCACCGACTTCGGCATCGGCAATAGCTTCCCCGCGGCTATCGTCAGCGACGAAGTAGCCCTCGATGCCAACACCGAATTCATCAAAGGATAACTCAACGGTCCCTGCCTCCGGCAGGGACCTAAATTAAAAGTTTATGAAACTGCTATATCCCATTGCAGCTGCCCTGATCCTCACCGCCAGCGCATTCACCTTCATCTCGGCCCCGGCGCCCGCCTGGACGATCACGGATAAGTATAATATCGGCTTCTCGAACAACGACGCAGCCGGCATCTTCAGATCATTCCACGGAACGATCGTTTTCGATGAGAATAACCCCGCAGCCTCCAGGTTCGACGTCACCATCGACGTGGCAAGCATCAATACGGGCAACGCCCTGCAAAACAAACACGCGAAAAGCGACGAATGGTTCGATGCGGCTAAATATCCTACCATTCATTTCGCGTCGACGAAAATCTCGAAAACGGCCAACGGCTTCCTGGTCACGGGCGATCTCGAAATGCACGGGGTAAAAAAATCCACAACCATCCCGTTCACATTTGTACACAACGGCAATGACGGCGCCTTCAACGGCAGCTTTAACATCAACCGCAGCGGCTGGAATATCGGCAAACCCGGCGGCGAAGTAGCAGAAGATATAAAACTGGATATCTCAGTACCGGTAAAAAAATAAAAACCTCCACCCATGTTCCGAAGATCTTTAACACTAGGCATCGTTTCAGGCCTCCTCGCAGCTATCGCCGGGATCATCTACGCCCGCGTATACTATACGGCCAACGAGGCCGACTTCTCCCGGGTCGTCTCATCTGTCAGGATCATCTCCGCAAGTCTCTTCGGCGGCGTACTGGCCGCCATTGGCTATGCCCTGCTCACCCGCGGCCTCAAAACCCGGGGAGAGATCGTATTCAACTTTCTCTTCACGCTGCTCAGCTTCGCCAGCCTGCTGCTGCCCATCGGCTTCAAACTGCCACTCACCATCGAAACACCGGAACTCTTCCCGGGCATGGTGATCCCCATGCACTTCTTCCCCGCACTCGGCTGGTATACGCTCAAACCGCTGTTCATAAAATAGAAAGGCCCGGACACACTCCGGACCTTTTTACACACCATTCAGATTTGGCACAGAATTTTCGGACAATAATTTGTACTATTGCAACAACTCCACAGTATGAATAAGAGAGTTCTGATATTGGATGACGACATCGATATTCTCCAGATCTGCACCATCGTCCTTAAGAAAAAAGGCTTCGACGTGCAGACGCTGAATAACTCCAACCAGATCCTCAACCAGGTCAGAACCTATCGACCCGATGTTATTCTCATGGACAATTGGATCCCCGGCCCCGGCGGCATCGAAGCCACCCGCCTGCTGAAACAGGATCCCCATACCCAATCCATTCCCGTCATCTTCTTTAGCGCCAACAGCAACGTCACCCAGCTGGCCCGCGAAGCTCACGCCGATTACTTCCTCCAGAAACCCTTCGATATCACCGACCTTGAAGCCACCGTTCAAAAGGCGGTCTCCTGACAGCTACCTGACCACATCCTTCCTGCACCTGGCAGCTTCGGCCGCCCGGATACTGGACTATAGCATTTTTCAAAACTGGTAGCCCGGCCCCTGCCTGCTAATTCTCATCTTTGTGAATCAAAACCCGCTGCAATGTCAACCACCATCTCCTCCCCACTGCCGTTAACGACACCCACCGCCGTCAAGTCGAGACGCATCGAATCCATCGACCTGCTCCGCGGCGTCGTCATGATCATCATGGCGCTCGACCACACCCGCGACTACTTTAATCGCGCCGCCTATCTCTACGATCCCACCGATATGACGCAGACCAACGCCTTTCTCTTCTTTACGCGCTGGATCACGCACTTCTGCGCCCCCATCTTTATGTTCCTCGCCGGAACCGCCGCCTTTCTTTACGGCGTCAAAAAAGGCGAAAAAGCCGCCAGCTTCTTTCTTCTTACCCGCGGTATCTGGCTCATCTTCGTGGAGCTGTTCATCGTCACGGTAGGCTGGACATTCAACGTGCACTTTACTTTTTATATCCTGCAGGTCATCTGGGCCTTCGGCGTGGCCATGATCCTCCTCTCCGCCATCATCCGGCTGCCACGCACCGCACAGCTTATCCTCGCCATCGTCCTCATCGCCGGTCATAACCTCCTGGACAATATCCATATTGCGGGTAACGGTCTCCCCGCGGTAACGTGGTCATTTCTCCACGAATTCCATTTCTTTAGGTATTCCGGATTCTCGTTTGTCATCGGCTACCCGATCCTGCCCTGGGCGGGCCTCATCACGCTGGGCTACTACCTGGGAGGACTATACGCACCCGGTGTTGCCCCGAACCGCCGCCGGACCATCATGACACGTCTGGGCGTCATCTTTATCGCGGGCTTCATCGTCATCCGCGCCATCAACGGCTACGGCGACCCCCAGGCATGGTCCACCGGGCATCATCCGCTCCTCTCCTTCTTCAACGTCACGAAATATCCACCCAGCCTAGATTATATTTTGATGACCATCGGTCCTGCCCTGCTGTTCCTGGCCTTTGCGGAACGACCGCTCAACGCATTTACGGCAAAGATCGCTGTCTACGGCCGTGTCCCCTTCTTCTACTACCTCATCCATATCTATGTGCTGCACGGCCTGGCCGTCATCGCCGCCATGCTGCAAGGCTACCCCGCCTCGGATATGACCAATATTACTGCCTGGGTAACATCCAGCCCCCAGCTAAAAGGCTATGGCTTCGGCCTCGGCATCGTCTACACCGTCTGGCTCGTGGTCGTCATCTCGCTCTATCCGCTATGCCGGTGGTTCGATGGCTATAAACGCAGCCACCAGGCGCAAAAACCCTGGCTAAGCTATCTGTGAGGCCGCCCCGTCTCCTTGCGCTCAAGCGGCTCCGGAATCGAAACCTGCCGTGAATGCCTCATGTGCCCGCGCCCCTAGCTACAACTCCTGAGCGTCCCCCAACTCTCGGATCAGCCCCGGCAACTCCTCTGTCGGGGCTACCACATCCACCTTCATCCGCAACAACGCCTGCTGCGGCATATACGGCACCTCCGCCGTCTGCGGCTCCTGCACGATCGTAAATCCGCCATTCTCCGCCACATGCCGCATCCCCTCCGCCCCATCGGCATTGCCGCCGGACAACAGCAAGGCCACTACCCCCGGCCCATACACATCGGCCGCAGACCGAAAAGCCACATCGATGCTCGGCCGGCTATAATGCACCCGCTCGGAATAATCGAGCGAGAACGTATGATCCTTCTCCACCAGCACATGATAATCCGCCGGACACACATACACGATCCCCGCCGTCACCGGCTCCTTCTCCTCCACCTCCTTGATCTGCATCTGCGTCCTGCTGGCGATCAGCGCTTCGAGCGAGCTCTCGAACGCATTATTGCGATGCAAAACGACCAGCACCGGCATAGGATATTCTTTTCCCATCGCCGCCAGCACGTTCAGGATCACCTGCAGACTCCCGGCGGAGCCCCCGATCAGCAAAATTTTATCCTGCTTCATTTACCTTCCTCCAGATCTTTTCCCGCCCCACCTGGCGGTACCGGCCCGCGATCGGCGAGAACCGCAACGACTCCTTCGACCCCAAAGCAAGGTATCCGAAATTCTCCAGACTGTAATCGAATAGCTGGAAAACCTTGGCCTGTAGCTCCCGCTCGAAATAGATGAGCACATTGCGGCAAAGGATCAGTTGAAACTCATTAAACGATGAATCCGACACGAGATTATGCGTGGAAAAGATCATCTTCCCCGTCAACGTCGAATCGAACTTGGCCAGGTGATAGTTCGCCGTGTAATAGGAGGAAAAGTCCTGCAACCCGCCGCTTTGAATATAATTCTCGGAATATTTCTGCATCTGGCTCATGGGAAAGATACCCTTCCGCGCCTTTTCGATGACCAGCGGATTGATGTCGGTGCCGTATAGCAACGACTTATGCAGCAACCCTGCCTCCTTCAGCAGGATAGCCATCGAATATACCTCCTCGCCCGTCGAACATCCCGCATGCCAGATGCGGATGAACGGATAAGTCGACAGTACCGGCAGGATCGTCGTCCGCAACGTCCGGTAGAAACCGGGATCACGCAACATCTCGGTGACATTCACCGTGACCTCTTCCACGAACCGCCGGAAATAATGGCCATCCGTCTGGATACGATAACGGAATTCGGCGAAACTCGGAAAGTTATCGAGTGTGAACAGCCGCTGGATACGCCGTTGCAACGACGCCCTGGAATATTGGGTAAAGTCATACCCGTACCGCGTATAGATATCCTCCAACAGCAGCTCCAGTTGTCCGTCCTGTATGGAATTGATCTCCATTGGCTATTTCTCGTATAACCAGATACGTAGCAACGATAACAGCTGATCGATGTCCACGGGTTTGGAAACATAGTCGGACGCCCCCGCCTGGATACAGCGTTCCCGGTCTCCCGCCATGGCCTTCGCAGTCACGGCGATGATCGGCAGATGCCGCAGCCGCGGATTGCGCCTGATCCGGGTGATGGCCTCGAACCCATCCATCTCGGGCATCATCATATCCATCAGGACAAGATCCACCGGGTTTCCTTCGGCCAGGGACAACGCCTCCTTGCCATCCATCGCCGTTACGACCTTCATCTTATGCTGCTCCAACGCCTTCGACAGGGAAAAGATATTCCGCACGTCATCGTCCGCGATCAACACGGTTTTATTCTTCAGCACCTCGTCCAACGCGCCCAGCCGGCCCATGGCGCTGCCTGTTTCCTTCTCCTGCTCGCCGCCGACCACGTGCAGGAACAGCGAGACTTCGTCGAGCACCCGCTGATAGCTATGGGCAGTCTTCACCACGATGCTGTCTGCAACCTGCCTTAACCGCGCCTCTTCGGCCTTGGAGATATTCATCCCGGTAAACACGATGATCGGGATATTCTCGAACGCGGGGTCCTTCCGGATCATCTCCAGCGTATCTTGACCTTCCTTACCGGCCTCACGGCTCAGGATCACCCCATGCACTCCTTCTTTTTTCAGGATATCGGAGCTCTGCGCAATCGTCGGGGCGATCTCCATCTGCAGCTTATGCGTGCCGAGGAAATAAGCCAGGGCCTGCGCGTGACGCATATTGTCTTCTACGATGATCACCTGCCGGGAACTCCTGTTCAGCAACGACTCGATATTCTCGAAGACCTGGTCCATATTCTCGAACGCCATCGGCTTGGACATGAAGTTCACCGCGCCCTTCCGCAGGCTCTCGTTCTTCACCTCGTACGACGAAATGATATGTACGGGGATCGGTCGCGTCTGGGGGTCCTTTTTCAATTCCTCCATCACCTCCCAGCCATTCTTCACCGGCAGCTGGATATCCAGCAGAATGCCCATGGGCCGGTATTGCCGCGCCATCCGGATAGCCACATCCCCACTGACCGCAACGACGGCTTTATATCCTTTTTTCCGGCTGAAGTCCAGCAACCCCTGTGCAAACAAGGTATCGTCTTCCACGATCAGCAACACCTTATCGCCCGGATGCAGATCGCCCCGGTCATCGGGTATCTCCGCCGGCGCTTCGGTCAGGGTAAAAACAGCCGTCGATCCCCTGGTCTCAGCAGTAGCATCCAACACGGTCCGCGCCTCTGCCGCCACCGCCTCGCCGGCGTCTTCCACCTTGAACACGGGCAGCGCTACCATGAACTCGGCCCCTTCTTCCGGCCGGCTCTTCAGCTGGATGTCGCCTCCCAGTAACCGGGCCAGCTCCCTGCTGATGCTCAACCCAAGCCCCGTGCCGCCATATTT
>DASZOW010000524.1:0-7212 GCA_035550615.1 Puia sp. | reverse complement strand
AATCTGCGTACGCCTTATGACACGGCGATCGGATCACCCAGGATTCCGCATACGCAACGGGTGTCCTATTTCGACGGGTCAACTTATGGGCCGTTCGGGGAGGGGACCTTTGGTGGAATATCCTTTGGGCTGGATAACCATATCGAGGTCAAGACGAGGGATAAGTCCGATACGTCCAGCAGCGGCGTCAAGAAGACGACTATTATCGACGGGTTCGGGTTCAACGGCAGTTATAATTACCTGGCGGACTCCTTTAAGCTATCGCCGATCACCTTTTATTTCCGGAGTACGTTGTTCAAAAGCATCAATATAACGGGTGGGGCCAGCCTCAATCCGTATCAGACCGACTCGCTGGGTTTCAACGTCAACAAATACGCCTGGAATGCAAAAAAGTTCTCGCTGGGCCGGATCACGAGCGGCAACCTGGCGATCTCCACCTCTTTCAAGAGCAAGCCTAAAGATCCAAAGCTGGACCAGCAGAAGCGGCAACAGGAAGAGGATCAGAGCCAGATTCCCATGACCCTCGAGGAGCAGCAGGCGCAGCTCAACTATATCCGAAACAACCCGGCGGAGTATGCAGATTTCAATATTCCATGGTCGCTGAACCTTTCGCTGGCTGTGAACTTTACCAATGCGGAAAAGCCGGATTATTCGGGTTTTGCCACGATGATCACGAGCAGCCTGAACTGGAGCGGCGATTTCAATCTCACGGAGAAATGGAAGATCGGGCTCAGCGGTTATTATGACCTGCATGCGCTCGAGATGCAGTCGCTCACCATGAGCATTTCCCGCGATCTGCATTGCTGGCAGATGTCCATCAACGTAACTCCGGTGGGGTATAGCCATTATTTCAACATTACGATCAACCCGAAAGCGGGTATCCTGCAAGATCTCCGGATCAACCGGACGAAGTATTTCTATAATCAATAAGTGGGGTGGGACCAGCGATTGGGATGCTCAGCGATTCGCATGAGGGCCGGCCTTATAGTAATTCCAGATGATATCGAAGACACGTTGTTTGAGGCTTTCGATGCTCTCGCCGGGTCCAGGGGTGACGGGGTCGAGGAAATGCATGTGCAGCGGGCAGGGTCGCAAAAGGAAGACCGTTTTTGGCGGCATGATCCGGCGGCTATTGAAGATGACGGCGGGGATGATGGCATGGCCGGTGATGATGGCGAGCCGGAAGGCCCCATCGTGAAAAGATTTCAATGGTTCGGTGGTCGTGTTACGCGTGCCTTCCGGGTAGAGGCACATATGCAGCCCCATATCGAGCGCTTCCCGCATTTTATTGATGCTTTCCCGCCGGCTGGTCTCACTTTTCCTGTCGACCAGTACGCTGCCGGTGCGGTAGAACATGCCGAAGAGCGGGATCTTCGCCATTTCAATTTTGGCGAGGGTCTTGTTGCCGCCGGGGATGGCGGGGTAGGATACGGGGACGTCGATGAGGGCGTTATGATTGCAGGCGACGATATAGGTCTGGCCGGGTGCGAATTTCTCGCGGCCGCGGACACGCAGGGGGCAGCCGGCGAGGGGCAGGAAGATGCCCATCCAGATCCGCGCGATGCGGGCGAAGTTGCTGGTCTTTTGCGGGTCGGGGCGGTAATAGCTGAACAGGAGGAAGGGTACCAGGATGATCAGCATGGTGACGATAAACAGCAGGATGACCCAGATGGCCCAGATGCGGCCGAAGATGGACCAGAAAATGCCGGGGGCGGCGTTTGCCGGGCCGGGGGCATGGTGTCCGGGACCGGTGGCATTGTTTTCGGAGCCGGAGGCACTGTTTTCGGAGCCGGGGGGATCGGACGGGGAATAGCTGCGACGATTCATGGTGCAATTTACGTCATAGGATGCATTGGATCACAGGGACCAGTCGATCGGATCGATGCCTTTGCTGACGAGCCAGGCGTTGGCTTTGGAGAAATGTTTGCAGCCGAAGAATCCCTTGTCGGCGGAGAAAGGGGAGGGGTGGGCGGCCTTGAGGACGAGGTGTTTTGTTTCGTCGACGAGCGATTGTTTTTCCTGTGCGAATTTACCCCAGAGGAGGAAGACCGCATGTTCTTTGAGCGCCGAGACTTTGGCGATGACGGCGTCGGTGAATTCGGCCCAGCCGATCTTGGCATGGCTCATGGGTTCGTTGGCTCGGACGGTCAGTGAGGCGTTGAGGAGGAGGACGCCCTGTTCGGCCCAGTGCGTGAGGTTGCCGTGGCTGGGGATGGGCATACCGATGTCTTGCTGCAGTTCCTTGAAGATATTGTTCAGGCTGGGAGGTGGGGGGATGTTTTTGGGGACGGAGAAGCTTAGCCCATGTGCCTGTCCGGGGCCATGATAGGGGTCCTGACCGAGCAGGACGACCTTGACCTTATCGAAGGGGGTGGTGTTGAAGGCGTTGAAGATAAGGCTGCCGGGTGGGTAGATGATGCGGCCGCTGATCTTTTCGTTTTTCAGCAGGGTGACGATCTGGCCGAAATAGGGTTTGTCGAATTCCTGGCGGAGGGGTTGTCTCCAACTGTCTTCTATTTTTACATCCATAGTAGCGGCAAATGGTTGGGCCGAAGGTACAAAAGGTAGGTTTGGCGAGGAAGGGGATTTTTTTTATTTTTGCCGGCCGTCGGCGGCGCGTTTTTGGTGCGGCTGGTGGAATAAGTTCCGACCCGGTAGCTCAGCTGAATAGAGCAGCTGCCTTCTAAGCAGCAGGCCATTGGTTTGAATCCAATCCGGGTCACAAACGTAAAGGATTACTTCAAGTAATCCTTTTATCATTTTACCCCGTCTTACTTTCTGCGGCTGATTTTCAATATTTTGAAACAAGGCGCTCCGAATTCCTACTCGTACCTTTATTCAGGTAAACATTATTTAGATCGACAAAAATCGACAAAATCATGTTTTTACCCATCAAAGTGATTCTTGATCGCAGGCCCCGAAGGGACGGTTTGTCTCCTATCTCTATTCAATATTGTTTCGCTTCGGATAAACGCACCGTGTTGCCGACGGGGCTTTCCATACCCGCCCGCTACTGGAACAAAAAATTCCATCGGATAACATCCGAATTGCCGGCCCGCATCGGTCAAACCGACCTGTTGAACCTCCAGCTTCAAAAGATGGTCCGGTCGGCAGAAGATCTCGTCATTTTCGCCCTCGAGCAAAAAATGGAAGATCCCGTTGGTTTTTTGAAAAAGGCCTGGCGGCCGGACTTGGATGCCATTAGCCTCGCCAGCCATGCAAAAAAGATCGCCGAACTGCCTGCCGAACCAGCCGTCAATCTCGACTTCTTTTTCCAAATGGACGAATACATAAAAGCCAAAAGAAGAAAGGTAAGCGCGGGCATGATCCGAACCTATAACGTAGTAAAAGAACGCCTGCTGGCCTTCCAGAAATACCGACGGCGGCCGATCACCTTCGATAGTTTCGACTTCAATTTTTACGAAGACCTAGTCAACTATTTGACCTATGAGCATGCGCACCGGCGAAGAAAGATAGTCCTGCGCGGCCTAAAACGAAACTCGGTTGGGACTACCATTAAGCAGATCCGGATCTTCCTCCGGGACCGAACGCGCCGCAAGATCATCCCGGCCATCGACCTCACCGATTTCAAGATCCTGGACGAAGAAGCCGATGCTATATACCTTACCGTCGCCGAGATCCGCGCCTGTACCGGGTCGACCTATCCTCCCATCCCGGGTGGGGCCGGTTCCGCGATATGTTCGTCCTGGGGTGCTTTACGGGATTGCGGTTCTCCGACTACAGCGGCATCAAGCCCGAGGATATTCGGAAAGGCATGCTCTACAAAAAGCAAAGCAAATCCGACCACTGGGTGGTCATACCGCTACGGGCAGAAGCCTATGACATCCTTATCAACCGCGCCAGAGCTCATCATGAAGATCAGCGGCCACAAAAGCCTGAAAGATTTTTACAAATATATCCGCATTACGCCGGAGGAAGCGGGGAAAAAGATTCAGCAGATATGGGAAAACAGAGGTGAAATGAGACCAGTGGGGTAAGTACAAAAAAAACCCGGATGCATGCAAAGCAGCGGCAAACCGGGAATAACACCACAAATATAGGATTATTTTTTCGAACTATGCAATCCTATTATTTTTACAAATTTAATCTGATTTTCAATGAGGTACATTGAATTTGAGCAGTTAATCTCAGTACAGAGGCTTAATAGATATAAGGTTGCTTGTAACAATAATACCCGGAGAACCCTCAGCCTCTACCGGGCCAATATTCGTATATCGCAAGCATTCCTGGCGGTATTGGGCATCTTTGAAGTAGTCTTAAGAAATAAAATTGATCATCACTACAAATTACAATCCCCTTCTACGCCGGAGTGGCTGCTCGCATCCACATTACCTGGTGGATTTCTCACAAATAGCGGGTGCCAAAATTCATTGAACAAGATATCCAAAACATACCTAGCCTTAGGTGTGAACTACACGCACGATAAACTGCTGGCAGAATTGAGCTTTGGCTTTTGGAAGTTTATGTTTGCGGGTAGGCAATTTCAGGCTGGTGGCAGCACGCTATTGACAATTTTTCCAAATATCCCGGCACGTAAGAATCAAGGTTTCATTTACCACAAGTTAGATCGCATAAACTCTATTAGGAATAGAGTAGCTCACCATGAGCCAATTTGTTTCGGTGGCGGCAACGTCATTTCGACAGTATATGCCCGAGCTCACTTCCAGGAAATGGTTGATATAATCACTTATATGGGAATAAAAAGCCAAGAGCTCTTTTATGGCATCGACCGTGTAATTAAAGAGGCAAATTATATAGATAGTATTTAATAGCTTCCATCAGTTTTTCAACTTAATTCAGGATCGCAGCGAGATGCAGGCGTTATAAGTCCAAATTCGGATGCAAGGTTTGTGGATCCTTTCTCCTTTTCGAAAGAAAGCTAACAACTTTTTTTAGTGAATGTAATTGTTCAAGTCCTACTCCATACCAAATGTCAACGACTACAGGATCACAGCGAAAATCTTCGCCATCTCGATGACCGTTTAAGTGCCACGGAAGCGGAAGTAAAAGGCCTGCCAGATAAAATTTTCATGCCCTTTCCTGAAGTAAAAGCATTGACCGATGAGCTCCAAAAACATCGCCAAATTTTGGCCATTCCGCTAAAACAAGAGGTCCGCCACGAACAGCACGTGAGCAAGCCTGTGGTGCTATGTGCGTTGCTCATCGTTGTCATAGTCGGGCTCTTGTTCGTGGAAAACTACAGCTGGCAAGAGGCCGATAGGCATAAGGAAAACGACATGAAATACCGGTATCTCGAGGTTTTCCAACCTCCCGAAGGCCAACGAATTCTTCATCAAGTGGACAGTCTATACGACTCCAATCCGGACGAATTCCGTAAAGCGGTCCACCGGCAGGAAGCAACAAAACAAGAGCAATTCGAAGATTTCCAGCGGGTCCAGGAAAAACAGGAAGAAATAAAGCATCTCCAGGAAAAATGGAACCGGTAGGCCAAAAGGATATCCAACTGTTGCTGCCCGATTAGTCTGAACCCTGGCCATTTGAGTTAATTTTAATCTAGGAAATAATTTGCTTGCTATCAGGCAAATTAATGGACAAGACGCATGGTTTACTGTGCGAAATTTATCTCCGTAGTGACAAATTCCACTTCCTTGTTTTTGCCATCGACTTTTCATTTCCGTCATCGTTCACCGCTAATGGCAGGCAGATAGAATCAACACGGCCGTGCAAATGAAAAGTTCGTACTTTGCACTTTACTATGCTATTTTCTGCCGAGCTGCATATTGTGACTTCTGTTGAGATAAGGACAATCGAGGCCCTGGAGTTTTCTTTTTCGGGAAGTTCAATGCCAGCTGATGACTTCATTAATACCTTTTTCCCGAATTTTAATTTGTTAGTCGCCGTACGCACAATCGACACGTTACTGTCGTCAACGACTGCGGCTGACATTTCAAAAGAGATTCTTTTCATAGAAGCACCTTCCCCAAGCGTCGAAATCCGATATTACTCCCAAGATTGGAGTGATAAGGATACCGGGCTTGCCTTAGTCCGTACTTTTACTCTGGAGAATGCCAAACCTGTAGTCAATCATGAGTTCTTCCGACTGCCCCGAAGCTATCGAAGGAAAGGGATTGCAAGAAAAGTCTTAACGGCGCTTTTCCAGCAATATGTCAATATGGGAGCAAAGAAGATCCTGATCTTTGCGGCCCTCGAAGATGGGGGGTACGTTTGGGCTACACAGCATTTCCTGGCAGTAGATCCAGCAGAAGTCGCAACCATTTTGACTCGGGCGCAAGCGGGATTATCGCCGGGAGAATTCAACCTCGTAAAAAGGCTCCATGATCATTACTATGCCCAACACATTGATGGACAATCGTTTCCAATGTATGCCTGGGCAGCATTGCCCTTTATGGAACCCATCTTACGCAAAAGTAAGTGGCACGGGGCGGTGGACTTGACCAACCCGAAAGAATTTAGTAATTTTGTGGACAATGCAATTGGATAAGTCACAATATAAGGAAGAAGCTCACATTGGTGAAGAATTGATGGAAGACAGCAAGGTCTCGCCCTTAGACAGGAGATGCTTTGCGGTAAAACAAATGGTTGAAGACAAGGTTTTCACACTCGATGAAGCCCTGGCCGCCTATTCAGTGAATAAAGATGATTTCAATAATTATCTTTCCAGATATGTTGTTTCTGAAATTAACGTCCTATTGTTGGACAGTTCTTCCGTCATTGCTGTAACCGCAAGCCTTGCCGTTATCAGTAAACTTTACCAAACTTTTGTGGGCAGTATAGATCCGGAAGCCCAAGCATTTCAAAACCATTTACTTTCGCTTTCGCAGGCAGTTTCTTCAGGCAAAGTGGCCGTCTAAATTTTCAATTGACCATCGGCTTTTGTCTTATTCTTTTGTTACCCGACAAAAGAGGTCCTGCCATTACTCCATTCTGCTTACTCTCACGACTTAACCAAATCCCCTGCCACCGACTACTTTTTCAACAGAGCACTTCCTTTGATCATCTTTCGCCTTGATCGGGCGGGTAAAAAGGTCTCGCTGCGGCCCCCTCAGCAAGAACACGCGCCAGACCGCACTATAATACTCCCTGAAATTCGGACCACTGGGTTAGTTAAATAAAAGGTTTAAATTTAACAACTCAAGATGAAAAAGCAATCCCGCAGAAAATTCTCGGCCGACTTCAAGGCGAAGGTGGCCCTGGAGGCAATCAAGAACC
>DASZOW010000523.1:0-2536 GCA_035550615.1 Puia sp. | reverse complement strand
CTTTGATCTCTTGTTCCCGCTTGACGACAAAGGGTTCGGGATAGAAATCGGAGGTCGGTACCTTTCGCAGAAAGACGGTGCCCCGGCCGCAATTGCTCGAGTCACGGGTATCCATGCTCACATAATTCCCTTCCAAAAATTCCTCATCACCCGATTTTGAATATTGCAAAAAACACGTCATGATACAGATATCGCCCGTTGGATTGCGGAATTCGAGGATCTTTCCCTCCTGCAGCATGACCTTTTGCGTATGGACATTGACCGTGCCGGTTGCCGCAGCCTTGCCATAAAAGAAGGAAGAGAGATACGAATAGGTCACGCCTTCAAAGGATTTGCCGCGCTGTGCGATCTGCACTTCGAAACGATAGCGGTCGTCGAAGATGGAAGTGTGTTCGGACCGGTTGCCGGATGAGCGGAAATGTCCCTGCCAGATGCCTGTGATGTCCTGTGCCTGCAATAGGGCCGGCGCCGACAATAATAAGAAGAATAAAAGTCTCCGCATAGCGATGATCTCCTTGGGCAAATTATACAAATAAATCATTTGAAACCGCACCATTTGTAAAATTAGGACGGTAGTAGAACCCAATTCATCCGAATCTGTTAAATTTGCCCCCTTATGATCAAGATCACTTTTCCGGACGGCGCCGTCAGAGAATATGAAAGCGGCGTCACTGCATTGGACATCGCCAAATCCATCAGCCAGGGATTGGCCAGGAAGGTATTAGCCGCCAATGTCAATGGACAGGTATGGGATGCGACGCGCCCCATTACTACCGATGCGACCCTGAAACTGCTGACCTGGACGGATACGGATGGGAAATCGACTTTCTGGCATTCATCGGCGCATCTGCTGGCCGAGGCGGTGGAGGCCATATACCCCGGCGTTAAATTCTGGGTCGGTCCGCCCGTAGACGGCGGCGGCTTTTATTATGATATGGACCTGGGCGGCAGACAGATCACGGAGGACGACCTGCGGAAGCTGGAGACCCGGATGGCGGAGCTCGCAAAAAAGAACGAGGTCTATCGCCGCAGGGAGATCAGCAAGGCCGAGGCCGTAAAATACTTCACCGACAAAGGCGACGAATACAAGCTGGACCTGTTGGAGAACCTGCAGGATGGCAATATCACTTTCTATACCCAGGGGGCGTTCACCGATCTCTGCCGCGGCCCGCATATCCCGGATACCGGGTTTATCAAGGCCATCCGGCTGACGAATATCGCCGGCGCCTACTGGAAGGGCGACGAGCGGAACAAACAGCTGACCCGCATCTATGGCGTCACCTTCCCATCCCAAAAGGAGCTGGACGAATACCTGCAGATGATCGAGGAAGCCAAAAAACGCGATCACCGCAAACTGGGAAAAGAGCTGGGCATCTTTACGTTCGACGAACAGGTGGGACCCGGGCTGCCGCTCTGGATGCCCAATGGCGCCGTCATCATCGAACAGCTGGAAAAACTGGCGAAGGAGACCGAGGAAAAGGCTGGCTATAAACGCGTCGTGACCCCGAACATCGCCAAGGAGAGCCTTTATATCACCAGCGGCCATCTGCCGTACTATCAGGAATCGATGTTTCCGCCGATGGAGCTCGAAGGCGAGAAATATTATCTGAAGGCGATGAACTGCCCGCATCACCATAAGATCTACGCCACCGAGCAGAAATCCTATAAAGACCTGCCGTACCGGTTGGCGGAATACGGGACCTGCTACCGCTATGAGCAGAGCGGAGAGCTTTTCGGGTTGATGCGGGTGCGATGTTTGCATATGAATGATGCGCATATCTATTGCACCAAAGAGCAGTTCTATGAGGAGTTCAAGGCGGTGAACGAGATGTACCTGAAGTATTTCAAGATCTTCGGGATCGAAAAATATGTGATGCGGTTCAGCCTGCATGACCCGGCAAAGCTGGGACAGAAATACATCAACGAGCCCGAACTTTGGAAGGAGACCGAGGCCTTGGTGCGGGATGTGCTGATCCGGACGAATACCCCCTTTGTCGAGGTCCCGGGGGAAGGAGCCTTTTACGGCCCCAAGATCGACGTCCAGATCTGGAGCGCCATCGGCCGCGAGTTCACCCTGGCAACCAACCAGGTAGACTTCGCCCAGGGCCGGCGGTTCAAGCTGGAATATACCACCAGGGATAACCATACCGACGTCCCGCTGATCATCCACCGGGCGCCGCTGGGAACCCATGAGCGGTTTATCGGCTTCCTTTTGGAGCACTATGCAGGGAAATTTCCGGTATGGCTGGCGCCGCTGCAAGTCAAGATTTTACCGATCACCGATAAGTCCCTGGAATATGCACAAAATCTTTCCGTTCTCCTGAAAAATGCAGATATTCGTGTAGAAGTCGATGACCGTAGCGAGAAGATAGGAAAAAAGATCCGGGATACAGAGCTGGCCCGGGTTCCCTATATGCTGGTCATCGGCGAGAAGGAGATGAACGACAACAAAGTGGCGGTCAGACGCCAGGGAAAAGGCGATCTCGGTGTCAAAGGGATCGAAGAATTCATCGCCGAAGTAAAAAAGGAAATTATC
>DASZOW010000522.1:0-3943 GCA_035550615.1 Puia sp. | reverse complement strand
CTCATTATCCTTGAGCTCACAATCTATCGCCAGCACATTCAATCCCCATTTATCCTTCTTCGTCTTGTCCAGCGTTACCTTGTTCTCATGGTACGGCAGGATCTCGCCGAAACCGCCGATATTCATCATCCAGGGACCCGGCTCGGTCAGCGCCTCCTTGTATTCCTTACCGATCGAATACTCCGGTACCTCGTGGTTATAACCCTCACGGCCGCCGCCGCCCTGGTAACCGAAACCACGTATATAGTCTCTCTTGTCGCCATTGATATTACGGTACCGGGGAATATAAATGCCATTGGCCCGGCGCCCGAAATAATACTTGTCTTCATATCCTTCCACAAGACCGCTGGCGCCTACGCCCAGGTGATGGTCCATCAGGTTGTGCCCAAGTTCCCCGCTGCTGCTGCCCAGGCCGTCCGGCCACACATCGGTAGCGGAGTTCATCAGGACCCAGGCGCTGTTCAGCGTGCTCGCATTCAGGAACACGATCTTGGCGTGATATTCGTACGTCTTATTGGTCTCGGCATCCAGCACCTCGACGCCCGTCGCGCGCTTCTTATCCTTGTCATACAATATTTTCGTAACGATGGACCACGGCCGCAATGTCAGGTTGCCCGTTTTCACGGCCGCCGGCAGCGTGGAAGATTGCGTCGAAAAATAACCGCCGAAGGGACAACCCAGCCAGCATTTGTTACGGAACTGGCAACCAGGCCGGCCCTCATGCGGCACCGTGATATTCGCAACGCGTCCGATGATCATATGCCGTAAACCCTTGTAATGTTCCTTCAACCGCGCGGAAATATCCTTCTCCACACAGGTCATATCATAGGGCGGCAGAAAATGGCTGTCGGGCAAATTGGAGATATTCTCCCTGGACCCGCTGATACCGGCCCATTTCTCGACATAAGTATACCAGTCCTCGATGTCCTTATAACGTACCGGCCAGTCGATGGCAATCCCCTGTTTCGCATTTTCCTCGAAATTAAAATCGCTCCACCGGTAGCTCTGGCGCCCCCACATCAGGCTGCGTCCGCCCACATGGTAGCCCCGGAACCAGTCGAACCGCTTGATCTCCGTGTAAGGACATTCCGAATCCTTTACCCAGAAATCCAGGTTCCACTCGTTAAGCGGGTAATCGCGTTTCAACACCGGGTAATCCTTCTTCATCTGTTCGGTAGCATGACCGCGGTGTGGAAAATCCCAGGCCTCTTTATTGGCGCTCGGATAATCCTTGATATGCTCGATATTCCGTCCTCTTTCCAGCATGATCACTTTCAAACCTTTTTCTGTAAGCTCTTTGGCAGCCCAGCCCCCGCTGATGCCCGAACCAATGACAATTGCGTCGTAAGTATTGTCGGCCATAATCGTTTATTGTATTTTAGTGTTCTATGTAATCGTATCTTGTCCGGCCCCGCGGCCTCCCGAATGCCTAAACGTCGCAGATCTTGACGCCTTCCTTCAAAGCCTTCAGCTTGTCGGGCCACGAAGGAACGAACTCCTGCGCTACATAATCCTTGAATCCCGTAGCGACAATGGCCCGCATGATCGCCGGATAATATAGCTCCTGCGTTTCGTCGATCTCATGACGGCCGGGTACGCCGCCGGTATGATAGTGCCCGAAGTATTGATGACTGTCCGTGATGGTCCGGATAACGTCGCCTTCGTCTATCTGCATGTGATAAATATCGTACAACAATTTGAAATTTTCCGATCCGATCCGTTTCACCAGCTCGATACCCCACTTGGTATTATCACACATCTGATCCTTGTGATTGACCTTGCTGTTCAGCAACTCCATATGGATGATCACGCCTTTCTGCTCCGCCTGGCCGAGGATCTTCTTCAATCCATCCACACAATTCTTTATTCCGGTCTCATCATCCATGCCTTCCCGGTTACCGCTGAAACAGATCAGGTTCTTATACCCGGCCTTGGCTACGAGGTCGATATGCTCCGTGTAATTTTTGATCAGCGTAGGGTGATATTCCGTATGATTCCATCCCTTGGTCAGGTTGATCTCTGCACCATTACACATGGAAGAAAAAATGCCATGCTGCTGTAACACCGGCCAGTCTGCCGGCCCTACCAGGTCGATAGCCGAAAAACCGATCTTCTTTACCGCAACGCACAGCTGATCCAATGGTATGGAGCCATAACACCAGCGGCATACCGAGTGGTTGATGTTGCCTTTTAATTTCAATTTGCTTTCTGTTTTATATTCTTCCGCGGAGGCTTTCAGTGAAGATAACATTCCCCCCGCTCCTAGTGCTGCAGTGCCCGCAACAATGTTCTTGATAGCGCTGCGTCGTGAAGGTTGATTAGACATATTAATAGAGTATCAGCAATCGGTTTAGATTCCAGCGCCCAATTGACACATTCTGTTAAATGAACGCAATGTAGAGCGTAAATTAATTAAATAATCTCTTATTTCCAGCAAGAAATCCTAAAATTGTGATCCGTTTGCAATGCGCATGCACATTAACTAAGTATTAAAACTGTTATATGACCAGAAAACTGAGGATGGGAATGATCGGCGGCGGCAAAAATGCATTCATTGGCGCCGTTCATCGCATCGCCGCCAATATGGATGGGCTCATCGAACTCGTCTGCGGAGCCTTCAGCAGTCATCCGGATAATGCCCGGGAATCCGGAAAGGCGCTGTTCCTGCCGGAAAACCGGATCTATCTTTCCTACGAGGAGATGCTCGACAAGGAAAGTAAACTGCCCGCGGACAAAAAGATGGATTTCGTCGTTATCGTGACGCCCAATCACCTCCACTTTGCACCCGCGATGCTCGCCCTGGAAAAAGGCTTCCACGTCGTCCTGGACAAACCCATGACCTTCTCGCTGCAGGAGGCGCAACAACTGAAAAAGAAGGTAGAAGACACCGGGCTGTTGCTTTGCCTGACGCATACGTATTCCGGCTATCCGCTCGTCAAACAGGCACGCACGATGATCAGGGAAGGCATATTCGGCAAGATCCGCAAGATCTATGTGGAGTATCCCCAGGGCTGGCTAAGCCGCCTCTCGGAAAAAGATGGCAGTAAACAGGCGGAATGGCGCACCGATCCGAAACGCTCCGGAAAAAGCGGCGCCATGGGCGATATCGGCACCCATGCGGCACATCTCGCGGAATATATCAGCGGTCTAAAGATCAAACAGCTTTGCGCCGACCTTAGCATCTTCGTCCCCGGCCGCGCTCTCGATGATGACGGCAACGTCCTCCTGCGTTTCGACAACGGCGCCACAGGCGTACTCATTGCTTCGCAGGTCGCCGCCGGCGAAGAGAATCCGCTGAAGATCCGCATCTATGGAGAAAACGGTGGGATCGAATGGGCGCAGCAGGAACCCAACACGCTCCTCGTAAAATGGCTCGACCAGCCTACCCAGGTCTATCGCGCCGGCATGCCGTACCTGTCGGACATCGCCAAACACAACACCCGGACGCCCGGCGGTCATCCGGAAGGCTATCTCGAAGCCTTTGCCAATCTCTATCGGAATTTCGCCATCACGCTCATGGCCCGCATCGACGGCGCCACTCCGCCAAAAGAAGCCCTCGACTTTCCCTCGGTCGAAGACGGCGTCCGCGGCATGGCCTTCATAGATAATCTCATTCGCAGCAATGAGAGCACGCAAAAATGGACCGATTTCAAAATTTAAACCCACTGCCATGACCACGATAAAAGGACCCGCGATCTTCCTGGCGCAATTCCTCGGCGACCAGCCGCCGTTCAACTCTCTCGCCTCAATTTGCCGGTGGGCCGCGGGCTTAGGATACATCGGCGTCCAGCTCCCTTCCTGGGACAGCCGCATCATCGATTTGCAAAAAGCCGCCGAAAGCAAAACCTACGCGGACGAGATCCGTGGCATCGTGCAGGCCTCGGGTCTGCAGATCACTGAGCTCTCCACCCATCTGCAGGGACAGCTCGTCGCCGTACACCCG
>DASZOW010000521.1:0-16774 GCA_035550615.1 Puia sp. | reverse complement strand
TGTGGCTTTTACGACAGAAGGGCGGCAGGCGAAGGATATGGTACCGGCGGAGCTAAGAGAGATACCTGTGAGCGGGTTGCTGAAGCATGATGCCGGGCGGGGAGATGCAACACAGCGGGGCCGGCGGCTAGGTCCGCGGCGGCCGAATATTCTTTTTGCGATTGCCGACGATCAGAGTTTTCCGTATGCGTCGGCTTATGGCACTACGGGAGTGCGGACGCCTGCCTTCGACCGGGTGGCAGCGGCGGGGGTATTGTTCAACAATGCATTTGCGGCGGCTCCGCAGTGCAGCCCGTCGCGAGCGGCGATACTAACGGGGAGGAACATCTGGCAACTGGAAGAGGCCGGCACGCACAGCAGCCTTTTTCCCAGGAAATTCACCGTATTCACGGATGTGCTGGAAAAGTCCGGTTATACGATAGGCTATACCGGGAAGCCCTGGGCGCCGGGCAACTGGAAGGACGCCGGCTGGCCGCGTAACCCGGTGGGTCCGGAATACAATACCAAGAGGCTGGCGCCTCCTGCCACGGGTATCAGTAAGACAGACTACTTCGGAAATTTTGTAGATTTTTATGAGCACAGGAAAAAAGATGAACCTTTCTTTTTCTGGTATGGCGGCAATGAGCCGCACCGGATATATGAGGAAGGGTCGGGGAAAAAGGCGGGTATGGATCTGCGGCGATCCTTTGTCCCTGGTTTTCTGCCCGATGACTCGGTGGTCAGGAGCGATATTGCAGATTATGACCTGGAGATCGGATGGTTCGACAGCCAGCTCGCTAAGATGATCCAATTTCTCAAAGACAAGGGCGAGCTGGACAACACGCTTATCGTGGTGACTTCCGATAACGGCATGCCTTTTCCTTCCGCCAAGGCCAATCTTACCGAATACGGTTCACACGTCCCCTTGGCTATTTGCTGGCCGGACCGGATTGCGGCGGGAGGGGTGAGCAATGACCTCGTGAGCCTCGTCGATCTGGCGCCTACCTTTCTGCATATAGCGGGGGTGGATACGGTGGCAGGGATGGCCGGCAGGGGTCTGGGGGATGTGCTGTTCCGGGTTGGGCGGGCGGTTTCGGCGGTTCCCGGGGTTACGGCGGTTTCTGCGGTTTCTGGGGTTACGGCGGTTCCAGCGGTTGCCCATCGCAGTTATGTGCTGACGGGCCGTGAGCGGCATTCCGATTCGAGACCGGATGATCTGGGATATCCGTCGAGGGCGATCCGAACCGATAGCCTGCTGTACATTCTGAACTTCAAGCCTGGATTGTGGCCGGCGGGCGATCCGCCGCCGGGGGGTATCCGAGCTGCGCTGGCTGGCGCGGTTAGGGCGGGTGGTGCGGGTGGCGGGGAAGAAGGCGGTTCGGGGAAAGGCGGCAAGGGCGCGGGCATGGGAGCCGGCGCGGGCGGCGACTTCAAGGCTATCGGTCTCGGCTATGGAGACATCGATGATCCTTCTCCTACCAAGGTATTCCTGATGAAACATAGAAAAGAATTTCCCGCGTTGTTCAGGGATGGCTATGAAAAGCGTCCGGCGGAGCAGCTGTTCGATATCCGCAACGATCCCGGCTGCACGAAGAATCTGCTGGAGGGGAAGACAAAAGAAAGATATGCCGGTGTGGGGCGGGTGATGAAGGACAGCCTGCTGCGGCTGCTGCGCGAGCAGGGAGATCCGCGGGTGACGGGTCATGGGGATGTATTCGATAGTTACCCGCGGTTTGGGCTGATGCGGAACTGGCCCGGGTTCAAGGAGAGAGGGAAGTATAACCCGGCTTATATGAACAAACAAGATGTGGCGGCGGGCGGCGGGCCGGAGCATCCCCTGAATGTGCCGGTGATCATCATTATCTCCGATCAGCTGCGGTATGACGCTATCGGCAAGCATACCCCGAATATCGACCGGTTGCGGGCGGATGGCGTCTCTTTTGAAAGAGCTTATTGCGCCAGTCCTATCTGCGTGCCTTCGCGGGCGGCTTTTTTTACGGGGAGGTACCCCAACCGCAATGGCTGTCTCATCAATGGCTGGGAGGGTGACGAGCGGAGGTTGGGGGAAGTCCGGTCCGGCATTCCCAATCTGTATACGACGATGGAGAAATACTGGGACAGCCGGCATGTGGGTAAGCAGCATTTTTTTACGCAGGACAAGATAGATGCCGACGGCCGCACCCGGACGAAGTGGATCACCCAGGCTACCTATAAGGACTGGCTCAAGGCAAATGGAGTGAAGGCGCCGGGGGGGAGGCAGTTCACAGCGATGGCGCCGGAGCTCGTCTCCGGGGGGCATACGCATACCAAGCGATATACCCTTCCGGTGTATGAGGCTTATCAGCCGGGTGTAGCCTGGTTTGGAGACGATTATTTTGCAAACAGGGCAGTGGGGATCATCGATAGCGCCGGTACGGGCAGGCCGCTCTTGCTGAACCTGATGTTCCTTTCGCCGCATCCCCCTTACAATATACCCGAACCGTATTACAGCAAGTATAGTACCCGGGACTTCGAGATACCAGATAATGTGGGAGCCTGGTATGAAGGCCAGTCGCCGTTGCAGCTGTACAATCTTCCGGGGTTTATGGGTTCGCGTTATAGCCGGCAGGACTGGGAACGCATCTGGCCCAAGTATTTCGGTCTGGTGAGCCTGGTGGACGACGAGGTAGGGAAGGTGATAGCTGCATTGAAGAAGAAGGGGCTGTATGACAAGGCCCTGATCGTGTTTACGGCGGATCATGGGGAGATGTTGGGTGCGCATTCCTTGTGGCAAAAGATGTGTATGTATGAGGAGGCGGCTCATGTCCCGCTGATCATCAAATTCCCGTCCGGTGTAGGTTCGGTCTCGCGGCGGGTGGACAGCCTGGTGAGCCTCATCGATGTGTGGCCGACGCTGATGGATTACCTGCATATCCCGGCCGATGATTCCGTGGACGGGCTCTCGTTGATGCCGTTGTTACAGGGAGAGAACTGGAAAAGAGACGATGTTTTTATCCAGTATGATGGCAATGGAGGATATGGCAACAATCAGCGGTGTGTGGTCAGGGGGCAGTACAAACTGATCATAGACACCTATAAGAACGAAGACTTTCTCGAGCTGTATGATGTGCTGAAAGACCCGGAGGAGAAAGAGAACCTGGCGCTGCGGACCGAGTATGCCGGGAAGACTAAAGAGCTGATAGGAGTGCTCAGGAAGCATATGCGGGATACAAATGATATGCTTTCCGTGCCCGCGTCGGTGTATGAGGATTTTCAGGCGAACTATGCGAAGAAACAACGAAAAGGAGGGGAGGGAGAGTGATGAAAGCATATTTTATTATATCGATGCTGGTCTGCGGCGGCGTGTTGCCGTTAGGTTTGCGAGGGCCATTGGCGGCGGGTGGGGGGAATGCGGCGGAGCGGCCGGATATTGTGCTGATCATGGCGGATGACATGGGTTTTTCCGATATAGGCTGTTACGGGGGCGAGATAAAGACGCCGAATATAGATGCGCTGGCTCGGGAGGGCATACGTTTTACACGGATGTACAACAATGCTTTTTGTTCCCCTACGCGCGCTTCCTTGCTGACGGGGCTTTATCCGCACCAGGTGGGGTTGGCGGTCCTTGCCGACCCCGTCACCGGCCCCCCGGGGCCTTATCAAAGATATCTGAGCGATCGGTGTGTTACGATAGCCGAAGTGTTGAAGCAGGCCGGTTACCGTACGGAGATGTCGGGGAAGTGGCATCTGGGAGAGAGCAGGCCTTATTGGCCCGTGGATCGTGGATTCGACCATTATTTCGGGCTTATCAGCGGGGCGGCGAATTATTTCGATATTACCAAAGATAAGTCGCCCAAGGTCGTCAGGCATATGGCGCTCGATGGCGAGCCTTATACGCCGCCCGTTGGAGGTGGTGCGTCGACGGCGGGAACGCCGGCCACGGAGGGAAGAGGTGGCGCAGGTGGTACGACGGCCAACTCCGGGTTTTATATGACGGATGCGATCACCTCGCATGCGGTGGCCATGCTTAGGGACAGGGGTGCGGGTGACGCGCCGTTGTTCCTGTATGTGGCGTATACCGCGCCGCATTTTCCACTACAGGCGCGTCCGGAGGATATTGCAAGATATGCCGGTGCTTATGACGGCGGATGGGATTCGCTGCGGTGTCTCCGGTATGATCGCCAACTGAAGATGGGGTTGTGGGGAGCCGAGACGAAGTGTTCTCCGCGGGACGCCGAAGTGTCAGCATGGGATAGCCTTTCTACTGACAAAAAGAAAGAAATGGCTGCGAAGATGGCCGTGTATGCGGCGCAGGTGGACAGGATGGACCAGGGTATCGGCTGGATCCTGAAACAGATAAAGACTTCGGGCCGGGAGAAGAACACCATCGTCATTTTTCTTTCCGACAATGGCGGTTGTGCGGAGGGCGGAGTATGGGGCTTCAACAAAAGAAAAAACGGTTTGCCGCCAGGTGGTGTGGATTCGTATATGAGCTATGGACAGTCGTGGGCCAACGCCAGCAATACGCCTTTCCGGTACTTCAAGAAATGGCTGCATGAGGGAGGGATCTCCACACCTTTGATCGTGCGGTGGCCGGCAAGGATAGCGGCGGGCCGGAGGGGCGGGATGGTGCGCCAGGTGGGGCATGTAGTGGATCTTTTGCCGACGTTGTGCGCCGTTACAGGGGCAAGGTATCCGGCGAAGTTCAAGGGCAGGGATATTCCTGCGCCGGAGGGACAGAGCCTTTTGGCAGCGATAACGGAAGGAAAGGTAAGTCCGCACCGACCCATTTATTGGGCGCTCAACGGGCATAAGGCCGTATTGGCCGGCGACTACAAACTGGAGGCGGTAGGCGAGGACGCGCCATGGGAACTGTATGATTTGTCGAAGGACCGTGCAGAGCTGGATGACCTGGCGGCGAAATATCCCGGCAGGGTGAAGGAGATGGCCGATATGTGGCAGCGGTGGGCGGATAAGGTCGGGGTGATGAAGAACCCGCCGAAAGCAAAAGACGAGTAGGGCGTGCGGAAAGGAGGATCATAGCGAGAGGAGGAACGGACGGGAAGAGGGAATCATTTACGGGTTTCAAATCTTTCCAGGGCTTCGAGAAAATAATAGTCGGCATAGATCACGGGGACGTCAACCCCTTTTCCCGCGGGCTTGTTGACGACGGAGTGGTCGAGCAGGAAATAACTTTTCGTTTGGTCGTTGCCGATATAGTCCGGCGAGCAGAGCCTTTGCAGGATGCGGGTGGCCGACAGCAGGTAATCCTGTTTTTTGGCTGGGACATAGTCTGCCAGCTCGAGCAAGGCCGAGGCCGCGATGGCCGCTGCGGAGGCGTCTTTGGGGGCGACGGGGGAAGGATCGTCGAAGTCCCAGCGGGGGATGGCATCGGCGGGGGATTCGGTCTTCCCGATGAAATAGTCAGCAGCCTTTATGGCTTGTTGCAGGTAGGCGGTGATGTGCGTATAGCGGTAGGCCATGGTCAGACCATAGATGTCCCAGGCCTGGCCCCTGGCCCAGCACGAAGAGTCTGCGAGCCCTTGCCAGGTCTTGCGTGCAAGCAGACGGCCGGTAGCCGGGTCGAAGTCCAGGACATGGAGGGTGCTACCATCGGGGCGGCTGCGGTATAGCAGCTCGTTACGCAGGTGGGAGACCGCGACATGCCGTAAAGAAGTGTCGCCGAATGTCGTTGCCACCCAGAACAGCAGCTCGAGGTTCATCTGGTTGTCTACGATGACGGGATAGGACCAGGGACCGTTGTCCCAGGAGCGGATGCTTCCTACCGTGGGATTAAAGCGGGTAGCCAGGGACTTTGCGGCCTGATGCAGTATATTGCTATAGACCGTGTCGTGGGTGAGGGAATAGCCGTTGCCGGCGGAGGTGAACAGGATAAAGCCGATGTCGTGTTTTGTGGTGAGCCACTGCGCCGGCGAAAGGGACAGGGTCCATTTTATGGCGTTCTTTTTCCAACGGGGGTCGCCGGTGAGATCGAACAGCTTCCACAGCACTCCGGGAAAGAAGCCGCTCGTCCAGTCCTTGTAGGTAACAGACTGAACAGTGCCATCCGGCCGGATGCTGTAGAGGTGAAGGTTGCCGTCCGGATATTTTTCCATGTAGGCCGCATACCGGCGTTGAGCCAGCTGCAGCACTTTATGGATGGGAAGAAGGCTGGTGCTCTGGGCAGGAGCACGGATGGCCAGCGGCAAAAGCAGGCATAGCGCGTAGAAGAGCCTGCGGAAGGAGGAGGTCATAGGTGGAATACTTTCCCATTTGCCATTACCTCCTGTGTGGTTTCATCGAAGACGGCCTTGTAGCCTGTCCGTACGGCCGCGTTGGTCATGATATTGGCGATGGAGTGATAATACCCTGCTTCCACCGGTGCATTGGGCTGTTTGCGCGAGCGGATGCATTCCATCCAGTTATGGATGTGGTTGGTTGTAAGTATGTCGCCGCCTGTGTCGGCCGAGGCAACGGCGGGGCCGGCGTTTGAAAGGCTCATTTCCGGGAGGAGGTTGGGTTTGAGGTGCATGGCTTCGGCTGCTTTGGCGGTGAGTCCGCCCTTGGGCGTGACCATATTCGTATTCAGGTTGAGCTCGCCGCCATTGGAGTAGTATATTTCGGCGGGATGTTCATCGCCGTTGTCCATGCGTGAGGAGAAGACCACCTGGAAGCCGGATGCCGGGTCGTCGGTGGGGCCATAGTCGAAAACAGCGGTGGTGGTATCCCAATTTCGTCTGCCGTCCTTCCACATATAGATGCCGCCGTTGGCGACGACGCTGCGGGGGTGCTTGAGGCCGGTGAACCAGTGTACCGTGTCGATCTGGTGGCTCATCCACTGTCCGGGCATGCCGGACGAGTAAGGCCAGAACAGGCGGTATTCCAGGTATTTTCTCGGGTCGAAAGATTCGAAGGGGCGATTGAGGAGGAAGCGTTTCCAGTCCAGGTCTTCTTCTTTACAGATAGCGACGAGGTCGGGTCTGCGCCAGCGGCCGGGCTGGTTGACGTTCCAGGTGAGCTCGACCATCGTAATGGGACCGAACTTGCCGGATTGGATGAACTGTGCGGCGGCCTTGTAGTTGTCGCCGCTGCGGCGCTGGGAGCCGATCTGCACGATGCGATCGGAAGCTTTTATGGCTTTTAGAGCGTTTCGATTGTCCTCCATCGTCTCGGCGAACGGTTTTTCACAATATACGTCACAGCCGGCGTGGGCGGCTTCTTTGGCGAGGAGGGCGTGCTGGAAGTCGGCAGTGCTGATAAAGACCGCGTCGATATTTTTTTTCGAATATAGTTCATCGTTATTACGGCAGGCTTCGATATCGTGGCCCATCTTTTCTTTGAGAAAGGCTTGTCCTTTTTCTCTCCTGTATTTCCACAGATCGGAGACGGCGACGATATCGAAATTCATTTCCTTGTAGAATTTCATGAAGGGTGGGATGTGAGAGGTGCGGAACCTGTCGGAGAATCCTACTACGCCGACCCTGACCCGGTCGTTGGCGCCGATGATATTGGCGTAGCTTTTGGCGCTGAGCCCGCGACCTGTAATATAGACTGCAGCTGCGGCTTTGGCGGATTGTTTGAGGAAGTTTCTGCGGGAGCCCGGCATAAAGAATCGTTTTAGATGAATGGAATAGAGTCGCATGAAGGTCAATAAAAAAATCAGTTGCAGGAAGGAGGAGGAAGGATTTTTTGACGGAAACGTTTCCGTAAATAAAACGAATGGATAATTACTAGTTGTGATTTTTTTGATTCAAATTTATCCTGCACCTATTGCACATATGAAACGTAGAAAATTCATTTATCAGACTTCGGCCGGCGTTCTCGGCCTATTCCCTGTACTGAACAAGCTGGATATTTCCGATGAGAGGAAGGGACCTTTTCTCGCTACCGGTATCAAGATCGGGGAGGTCGACCAGACTTCAGCCATTGTCTGGGCGCGGCTGACAAAGGCGTCGCAACGGGTAGGCGAAACGGCGCCGGCGCCCCAGGTTCTCTATTTAGACGAGGCGGTGGGCGAGTGGCATCCTGCTGCCTATTTCAAACAAAAATACAAGCAGGACCGGCCCGACCGGCAAGTCAGGGTCGTTTATCCGCAGGGTTACGACGTCACGATGATGGAGGGGGCGGTGCCCGGATCGGAAGGATACCTGCGCGTGCTCTACCGGAAGAAGGGCGCTGGGAAATGGATGGATGGCGGCTGGAAGGCCGCCGGTGAAAAGACCGACTATTGCGTGCAGGTCCCTGTCAGCGGATTGCAGCCGGGTACGGAATACGAAGTAAGGGTGGAGGCGAAAGGGACGGAGAAGGCGAAGGTAACCGCGTCGCTTACGGGAGGATTTGCTACGGCGGTAGCTGTGGATGTGCAGCAGGCGATACGGTTCATGGTCACTACCTGCCATGACTATCACGACCAGGATGATCCGGGCAAAGGATTCAAAATATACCGGCATATGCAGGACATGCATCCCGCTTTCATGGTGCATACGGGCGATGTATTGTATTATGATTACTGGGCAAAAGATCTTGCGATGGCGCATTGGAACTGGCAGCGCATGTTTTCCCTGTCTTCCGCCATGGAATTCTACCGGAACATGCCCTGCTATTTTATGAAAGACGATCATGATACTTGGATGAACGACTGCTATCCGGGGAGCCCGAATAAGTTTATGGGCGCTTTTACGTTCGAACAGGGCGTGGAGGTCTTTCGCCAGCAGGTGCCGTATGGACCGGTTCCTTACCGGAGTTTCCGATGGGGTAAGGACGTGCAGATCTGGTTAGTCGAAGGAAGAGAGTTCCGGAGTCCCAATACGATGCCGGACGGACCGGAGAAGACCATTTGGGGGAAGGAGCAGATGGAGTGGTTCAAAAAGAGCTTTGCCGCGTCGGATGCAACTTTTCGCATACTTATCAGCCCTACGCCCATCGTGGGGCCCGACCGTCCACAGAAGAAGGACAATCATGCCAATAGCGGGTTTGCGCATGAAGGCGAGCAGATCCGGCAATTCCTGCGGTCGCAGAAGAATGCTTATATCGTATGCGGGGACAGGCACTGGCAGTATGCTTCCTGCGAAAAAGGATCCGGCCTGATGGAGTTTGCCTGTGGTCCCGCGAGCGACGAGCATGCCAGCGGATGGCCGAAGGACCTGATATTGCCGGAGCACCGTTATCTGAATGTTGTCGGCGGCTTTCTCTGCGTGGAAGCGGAGGCCGGCGGCTCCGGCATTGCCTTTACACACTATGGAGTCAATGGCAATGTGCTGCACACGGAACATTTTACTGCCGTCTAGCGGCTTTCAATAACATAGACCATGAAATACATCTATCGCATAGCATTGATCTTTTTGATGACGGGCATTTCCTCCGCGTATAGTCAGCGGATGCCCAATATCGTGTATATCCTTGCCGATGATCTTGGATACGGCGACGTATCGGTGTACAACCCGGATTCGAAGATACATACTCCCAATATCGAGGGGCTGGCGGCGCAGGGGATGCGGTTTACCGATGCCCATACGGCGTCGTCGGTATGTACGCCTTCGCGTTATGCTATCCTCACCGGGGTGTATCCCTGGCGGAGCAGGCTGCCGACGGGTGTTTTGCGAGGGTATAGCCGGACCCTGATCGATGAAGGCCAGCCTACGGTGGCCTCGTTGCTGAAGACCGAGCATTACCGGACGGCGGTAGTGGGTAAGTGGCACCTGGGACTGGACTGGCGGCTGCGGAAGGAGTTCCGCGATTCCATATCTCCCGAGTACAATAAGGACCGGATGTACGGCATCCGGCAGGAGATGTCGCCGGAACAGATCGATTTCAGCAGGAAGCCCGTGAACGGCCCGCGGACCGAAGGCTTCGACTATTCCTATATACTTCCTGCTTCGCTGGACATGCCGCCTTATTGTTACCTGGAGAACGATAGCCTGACCGAGCTGCCGTCGGACAGTACGCCGGGCAGCAAGCTGGCATCCGGCTATACCGGTCCTTTCTGGAGGCCGGGAAAGATGGCCCCGTCCTTTGACTTTTTCGAGACCCTGCCACATTTTACCGACAAGGCTTCGCAGTTTATACGGAATGCGGGCGGTGGCGGGGAGCCCTTCTTTCTTTACTTTGCGCTGCCTGCGCCGCATACGCCGTGGATGCCTGGCCCCGGGTTCAGGGGCAAGTCGGGTGCGGGGGAATATGGCGACTATGTCCAGGAAGTGGATCATGCCGTGGGGCGGGTGCTGCATGTTCTCGACAGCATGGGACTTTCGCAACAGACGATGGTGATATTTGCCAGCGATAACGGGCCATATTGGCGGCCAAATTTTGTATGGGAATATGGGCATAAGGCCGCGGGTGAGTTTCGCGGGATGAAGGGTGATGCCTTTGAAGGCGGGCACCGGGTGCCTTTTATCGTGCGGTGGCCCGGCCATATAAAGCCGGGGTCGGTGAGCGATGCGACGATATCGCTGACCAGCCTGATGGCTACCTGTGCGGAGCTGACAGGTAACCGGTCGTCTACATTCGAAACGCTGGACAGCTATTCCATTTTGCCGGTACTGGAAGGGAAGGCGAGGACGGTAGCCGAACAGCCCGCAGTGGTGAATATATCTTCCAATGGGTGGTTCGATATCCGCAAGGGGAACTGGAAGCTGATAGACCGGCTTGGATCGGGGGGATTCTCCGCGCCTAAGTCGATAAAGCCGGCGAAGGGCGAGGCGCCGGGGCAGCTGTACAACCTGGATGCGGACGTCCATGAAGACAACAACGTATATGCCCGGTATCCGGATAAGGTGAAGGAGCTGAGCGACCTGTTGGAAAAGATCAAGACCTCGCACCGGCGGGTGACGGTGTCGCAGGCGATGACGGTGTCACAGGCCGGGACCGCGGAGCATAAGACCCGTGTGGGCACGGCGGCGGGGGCGGCGCTCAATGTATTGGATTTCGGGGCAAAGGGGGATGGGGTGACGATGAATACGACTGCTATCCAGGCTGCCGTCGACGCGGCCGCGCAGAAGGGCGGGGGCAGGGTTATCGTCCCCGTGGGCAAGTTCCTCTGCGGCACCATCGAGCTGCGGTCTAACGTCGACCTTCACCTGTTGAAGGGCGCTACGCTCCTGGGCAGCGGCGATCCTTCCGACTATCGTCACCTCGCGTTCCTATGGGCCGACGGCGAAGAAAATATCTCCGTTTCCGGGAAGGGCACCATCGACGGCCAAGGGCGCCGTGTCGCCTTATTCCTGGACAGCCTTTTTTATATCGGGAAGCTGGACAGTGCACATTATAATTTAAAGAGGAAGAGGCCGGAGAGCCGTCCGGGTAATTTCAAGATCTGGAATTGCAGGAACGTACACATTTCAGGGATCACGATAAAGAATGCCTGCAACTGGGTACAGACCTACACGCTTTGTGATGGACTCACCCTCGACAGCATCCGAGTGGAGAGTGATGACTACTGGAATAATGACGGAATAGACGTCGTCGACTGCAGGAACGTGCGCATCACGCATTGCTATGTCAACTCGGCCGACGACGGCATCTGTCTGAAGTCGCAGAATGGGCGGGAGCACTGGAATGAGGATGTCTATATAGCAGACTGCACCGTACGGTCGAGCGCCAGCGCCATCAAGTTCGGGACGGCCGGCTATGGCGGCTTCAAGAATGTGCGTATCCGGCGTATCCGGGTATTCGATACGTTCCGGTCGGCATTGGCGCTCGAGTGCGTAGACGGAGGCGACCTGGAGAATATAGATGTGGACAGCATATCGGCGGTGAATACCGGGGACGGCATCTTCATCCGGCTGGGTCACCGGAACAAGGATGCGCATATCGGTACGCTGCGGAATGTGACTATCCGGAATGTGCATGTAGAGATACCGTATGACAGGCCCGACAAGAACTACGATCTGAGGGGGCCTGACCTGCCGTTCTTTCACAATCCATTTCCGTGCAGCATTGCCGGTCTGCCGGGACACCCGGTGCAGAACGTGACGCTGGAAAATATTTCGATTAGTTTTCCCGGTCACGCCAACAATGGGCTGGCGATCCTTGCACTGAGCCGGCTGAAGGATGTGCCCGAGAATGCGGCTGAGTATCCCGAGTTCTCGATGTTCGGAGAGCTACCTTCATGGGGGTTCTATGTGCGGCATGTGGAAGGACTGACGATGAAGAATGTGACCCTGCGTCTCCGGGATAAGGATTTCCGGCCGGCCCTCGTGTTCGACGATGTACATGGGCTACATCTGGAAAATCTGAACCTTTCGAAGACCAACGATGTGCAGTCGCCGCTGGTGATGAGAAACGTCAGCGATGAAACGGTGGGCAAGGTGACGGTCCAGGCATTTAAAGGAGCATTGATCCAAAAGGTAAATTAACATGAAACTAAAGATAGTCATTATAGCCCTGGGACTTTCGATCGCGGGCATTCCCGGGAAGGCGCAGAAGATACATTATACCGGCAAATGGAAGAATGAGCATCACCCCGAAATAGGCTACTGGTTCATCTCACCTTCCATGCTGGTGGGGAACCGTCCCGAGCGTTATCTCGATTCCGTGGCGGACAACAGTCTATATACCTTACTCTTTCTGTCGGCGAGAGAGGGGGCTGATTTTTATGACTTCGGCAAGATGCACGATATATTCCGGCGGATCGTGGCGGAGGGTCACCGGAGGGGGCTGAAGATCGGCCTTCAGCTATGGGGGGACGTGAAGAATGTACCGCTGAAGGTGGCGGAGCGGATGATCGTGGAGCAGGAGGTGCAGCTGAATGATGCTGGCGATGCGGACTATACGGCGAGGGCCAGGTATATCCGTTTTCCCGACAGGCTGCTGAAGACGGGGCTTTTCCGGGTATATGCTTTCCGGAAGACGGCGGACGGCTTTTATGATCCCGCGACGCTGCGGGATATCACGGATCGCTGTGAGGCCCATTCCCCGGACAAAACGACGGTGGAGGTAAGGGTGCGGGGTGGGGCTTCTGTCAAGGGGTTGACGGCCTGTATCATGACGGAGGAGTACTGTTCACAGAGCAGCAATTTCGGCCAGGACGAGATCCACCGGTTTACGAAGGCCATGCAGATCTATGGAGATATCCCTTTTGACGGATTCGCCCTGGACGAGTATGGCAACAAGTTTGTCGCCCGGCAGCAGGAGCTGAACGGCGAGCCATTCCGGGGACGATGGTATTCGCCGGCCATGGACAGCGCGTTCCGCCGGAGTACGGGAGCCTCGCTGGTGAAGACCCTGTTCGACGGGCGTTATGCGCCGGCGGGGAAGCCGGAGGTCCGGATGCGGGCGATCAATGTGTATATGGATTTTATGCGGCGCGGTGCGTTGCGTGTCGAAACGGCGGTATACAAGAAGTCGAGGGAGATATTCGGTCCTTCCATATTCAACGGTATTCATGATACCTATCACAATAGCCTGGTAAATGACGAGATCTGGGCGAACGGCATCGCCTGGTGGGAGGTACCGCGCGCCTACGGCCAGACGGATGAGAAGACATCCCTGCCTGTGCAGATGGGTGTGGCGATGGCGCATCCCATGAACGCGATGTACAACCAGTATTATGACGCCGTTATTCCGCGTGTCATCAACAAGGCGCTGATGGACCTCAGGTATGGGGTAAGGACGCATTATCATGCGTTGAACGACAAGCGGCCCAACCGGTCGGACCTGGAGGACCCCGAGGCTGTAGCGGGCATCGATAAGGTGGAGAACTGTGCAAGGCTGCTGAATAAGCTCAATCCCCGGTTGCCGGATGTCCGGCTGCTCGTCATATTCGGCCGGGAGGCCTTGTCCAACTGGTATCCCAATGTTGCTGACCGGGGCGTATACGACATCAACGACAAGTTGGGCATAGAAGAGAAAGTAAAAGACATCTGGAATGCGGGATATCTGAATGCCCTCGTGCCTTCGGACCTGATCGCGAGTGGGAAGTTGACGCTCGGTGGGGATGGCAGGCCGGTGTTGAACGGCCACCGATTCGATGCCGTGCTTTACCTGTATCCCCAGTATGCCAGGGACGAGGAATTGAAGTTCCTGGAAGCATATGTCCGGCGCGGCGGCAAGCTCATGCTGGAGGGCGGCGCTACCCATGATTTTATGGGAAAGGATATCTCTGCTCGATTCGGCGCTTTGCGGAGAAAAGCTACCGTAGCCGGTTATTCGCTGGATCGGATGGGGGAGCTGGGGCTGCACAGGAACGATCTTACGGATGGATGCAGGACGGAGGATGGGACGTATGTGTTCACCGATACCGTCTCGCTGAATCATGGTAGCCAGGCCGGTTTCAAATTTACGGTGAATGGCCATGTGTTTAGCGGCCGCTATCGGGGGCTGGTCGCTTTGTCGCCTGTCTCGTCAGGCGGGGTGTTGCGGCTGGCGGCGGCGGGTCTGACGGAGCTGCGTAGGGATGGGGAGATGATACTGCAATTCGCCCAGCCTACCGATGTCTTTGTGGATAGGCGGGCGGCGTCGATGATCATCCGGGATGCTACGGGGAAGATAAGGCCGGTTGTGGACAGACTCTAACTTTCCGAATAACCCGGTGGGTGCCGTCACTGCCAGTCAAAATCCACTATCCTGCCGTTCAATCTCCATTTAGCCGGTCTTGGATCTGTCAGCCAGTCCAAGGGCTCTGCCAAGGGTTGCGGCTGCGCGGCTAATGTAAAACACCGGCGTATGAGTGTCTTTTGTTCTTGTCCCAAAGCCTCCGGCTGTGCGGAAATAAAGAGGGGCGCGCTACTTTCGGCCAGCAGCTGCAGCCACTGCCTGTTCTCTTTCCAGGGCACCTGTGTCGTAAGGCCAACGCAGTCTCCGTCCACGGCATAGAACGCGCCTTGCTGAGGCAGCCGGAAACCCAGGGTATTCACCCCCATTTTCAGTGTCCGGGCCCATTCCTTCCCGCTAGTGTCATCACCCGTCCTGTTCAGCTCAAAAATACCCGCCGAGAGATGACTCATCGTATTGCAACCGATAAGCACCATTTTGCCGGCAGCCCGGCGGATGGTTCGATATAGTTCGAGCAGGATCTCCGCGTTGGTTTTAGACCTGTCATTGAAATGCCAGCCGGGGGCCGTCAGTCCCTCCTGCATTTCAAACCCCCACCGTCCAAAGAAATCGTAGGTACTATAATCGTGTTTAACCAGTTCGAACCCCCAATCCTTGTATAATCCGATGATTTTGCCAATGCGTGCGAGGTTTTCCGGAATGGTAGGATCGAGGTAGCGCTCTTTCAAATTCAGCTGGCCTTCGCGAAGGGGCGTCATCAGGCGTGGATCGTCGTGTTGATTTGCAAGCAGGGTGCGTGTCCAGAGACCCGGAAGCATACCCAGCTTTTTGATATGGCTGGCCACGACCGACATATCCCCGAATTTTTGATTCGGCGTGCTATAGTCATCGCCCCAGCAGTTGTCACTATCTTTTTTAGGTAATTTAAGCGACCATCCGTCGTCAATTACGGAGTAGGGCCTGTTAGCAGCATCCGCCGCCAGCCGGCTCATGACATCTGTAGTTTGAAGGATCGACGTTTTTGAATTATTCCCATAGGCGAAATACCAATCATTGATGCCGTATACCGGTTTTGGGGGCAGTACGGGCTTATCGCACATCATTTTGCAAAAACGATGATCTGTCTGGAAAGGTGTTTCTCCGGGCAGGCTTCGCGTGGTGATGATCTCTGCGGCATCCAATGTGCGATCCCCCAGCCGTACGCCCATGCCCCCGGAATGCGTATCCAAATACAGCTCCAATTGCCCGGGAGCGATCTGCCAGTAACAGATGCTGGCGCCGCCCGTCTTTACTCCGAAACCACGAGTCCCCCGGCCGTCATGGATCAGCAGATACCAGGGGGCTTTATGTTGAGCGGAGCCATCACGCCATTCCAGGTTCCCGTAAGACCTTTCCCAGTCGTCCCCCAGGAATCTCGCATCTTTGGCAAAGGCAAGTTGCCAGGTGAGTCTTATCTTCTCCAGTTCTACACCCGGTGCGTGGACTTTTACCTTCAGCGACTCGCCAGTCTGCTGTAAACTTACCGTGATATGTCCCCTGCTCCATTTTTCGCCAGCGCGGATCAGTGTGGTCCGATTACCTGCGCTCAATACGGATACCCCGGTCGGGAAGTCGAGGATATCGTAAAGAATACCCGTACCGTTGCCGGTACGGGTAAACAACAGGGACGCGATGGATGATCCAGCCAGCTGTATAAAATGTCTTCTTAGCATGAATTCCGTATTAGATCACAGCGTGATCAATTTTTGACTTTGCACTTTTCCATCGATGACCATTCGAACAATGTACATGCCTCCTGACCAGCCCGTGACATTTACCTGCCGCGTGGTGGAATTCATAAAGAAGGAAGTCTTTAGAGATCCGCTGAGTGAATAAATCAAAACCAGTGGCGCTTTTGCGGGCATCGATCCTTTCAAGGCCAGGTTTATGGCATTGCTGGCCGGATTGGGATAGATCGAAAAGCTCGTAGCTGCCTCCAGAACGGTCGGGCTTCCCACCTGCAATGCCGGCCGCGCCCGATAAACCTCGATAGCAGTGGGCTGTTTTATGAGAACGGCCGAACTCCAGGCTCCCAACGTAATGCTGCCTGTGTAGGAGTTGCCGCGCGCATCCAAATACGTTCCATCCAGCGAAACAGTACTGGTCACAGACTGATAATTAAACAGGTACTTGATAAAATCATCTGGGTTCACGGCCACCATCGTTGCCGTATGGACGTCCAGGTCATCTATCCATATAGGCGCATCCTTCTCTTCGAACTGGAGGACCAGCAGGCTGCTTGTACTGGAGGTGGCATTGAAGACAATGTCATACTCTTGTGCGGCTG
>DASZOW010000520.1:0-11603 GCA_035550615.1 Puia sp. | reverse complement strand
AAAAGCCCTCGGCGCCAGGGTCCTAAACGCCGTCAGCCCCGGCCAGCTCATGGTCAAGATCGTCAAGGACGAGCTGGTCTCCCTCATGGGCGGCGCAGAAAGCGAATTCAATGCGCAAGGATCTCCAGCCGTCGTCCTCATCGCCGGCCTCCAGGGTAGCGGTAAAACCACATTTAGCGGCAAACTGGCCAATTATCTCAAAGGCCGCAAGGGCCTCTCCCCCCTCCTGGTCGCAGGCGACATCTACCGTCCCGCCGCTATCGAGCAATTGAAGGTCCTCGGCGGCCAGATCGGCGTCGACGTCTACAGCGAACCCGAGAACAAGAACGCCGTCGAGATCGCGCTCAATGGCATCAAAGAGGCCCGGGCAAAGAACAAGAACGTAGTGATCATCGATACCGCCGGCCGGCTCGCGATCGACGAGGCGATGATGCAGGAGGTCGAAGCCATCAAGAAAGCCGTGAATCCCGGCGAGATCCTGTTTGTCGTCGATTCCATGACCGGCCAGGACGCCGTCAATACCGCAAAGACCTTCAATGACCGCCTCGACTTCAGTGGCGTGGTGCTGACGAAGCTGGATGGCGATACCCGTGGCGGGGCCGCCCTTTCCATCAAATACACCGTCAGCAAGCCCATAAAATTCATTTCCAGCGGGGAAAAGCTGGATACGCTCGACGTATTCTATCCCGAGCGGATGGCGCAGCGGATCCTCGGGATGGGCGACATCACGACCCTGGTGGAGAAGGCCCAGGCCCAGTTCGACGAGGCCGAGGCCAAAAAATTGGAGAAAAAAATCCGCAAGAATCAGTTCGATTTCGAGGATTTCAAGCAACAGCTCGAGCAGATCAAAAAGATGGGCAACCTCAAAGACCTCATGGGCATGATCCCGGGCGTGGGCAAGGCCATCAAAGACATAAACATCAGCGATGACTCCTTCAAGGGGATCGAGGCGATCATCAACTCCATGACCCCCTACGAACGGAACAATCCCGATGTCATCGACCAAAGCCGCCGCCGCCGCCTGGCCCAGGGTTCCGGCAAGGACATCGGCGAGATCAACGCCTTCCTGAAACAGTTCGACCAGATGAAACAGATGATGAAGATGATGAATAAGATGCCGCTTGCCGGCATCCGGCCGAAGGCCCGTCATTAGCCGTTCGCCAGACGAGCGATACTTTCCGCGATTAGCGCGAGGATGGCGAACAACCTGATGCCGATGGGGATGGGCATGGGCGCCATGCGCCGGAGATAATTTCCACCATTCCCGCGGCCCTTGGCGCGTTTGTGTGGTTGTCGGCTGAGGAACCCTGATGAGACCTCCGTTGCGACGCTCCTGTCATCGGCAGAATCCGCTTCAGCCGCTCCAAACCCATCTCCGCGGCCGGCCCCCGCAAAGGATCTCCAAACCCATCCCGCGGCCCGCCCGCCAACCCACTGCGCGGCCCTGCCCTCGCCTTCCCTGCTAAATCGCTGTAGCAGACCCGTTTGCCACCCTGGCGCAGAATTTGAGGCAATTATGCTAAAATGTCTCCCCGAAAATGTTAACGTTAAAAGTATCCCCCATTCATAAAATTTTGCCTCGAAGATTCGCTATTTTTTTCCTGAAGTATTATTTTTGAAATGTGATATGCGATTGCGATATTTGCAATCCCAAAAGAAAAGGTAACCTTATTAGTTCACGCATTTAAATTTCTATTTAAGATGCCAGTTAAAATCAGACTGCAACGCCACGGGTCTAAGAAAAGACCGTTTTACTTCATCGTAGTAGCCGACGCCCGGGCGCCCAGGGATGGAAAGTTCATCCAAAAGATCGGTACGTACAATCCGCTGACAGTTCCCGCTTCCGTTCAACTCGATCGCCAAAAGGCGCTTGACTGGTTGCACAAAGGTGCTCAACCCACGGATACCGTACGTCGTATTCTCTCTTACAAAGGTGTTCTCTATCTGAAACATCTGCTGAGAGGCGTGAAACTAGGGTTATTCGATGACGCCGCCGCCATGGAAAAATTCCAGAAATGGCATGGCGAACACGAAGCCCAGATGAAGAAACGCCAGGAAGAGAACAGAAAGGCCCGCCCCGGTAGAAGAGGCCCCGGTGGTGCTCCTGTAAGAAGGGTAGAGCGTACCGAACGGGTCGAACGTCCCGAACGTAAGACCGAAGGCGGCCCTGCAACGCAGGAAGCTTAACAGCTCACATTACTAAATCAACTCGACAGGGGGCCCTTGCTCCCTGTTTTTTTTGTCAAACCAATGAGCGACAATTACCGCAATATCGGCCGGCTGGTGGCCGTGCATGGCTTGCAGGGCGAGCTGGTACTCCTCCACCGCCTTGGCAAAAAGACGAGCCTCAAGGGGCTCAAGACCATCTTCCTCGAAGAAAAAAAGGACGAGATGCTGCCCTGGTTTATCCAAAGCACCCGCGTCAAAGGGCCGGAAGAGATCCTCCTCAAGCTCGAAGGCCTCGACACCAAAGAATCCGCGCGCCGCGTAGTCCAAAAGGAAGTCTGGCTCCGGGAAACGGATTTTGAACAGTTCGCCGGCAGATCGGCGCCGATCTCCCTCGTCGGCTTTCGGCTATTCGACAACGGTAGTGACCTCGGCGAGATCCTCGAAGTCATCGAACAGCCCCACCAGGTCCTCTGCAAGATCGAGCTCTCCGGCAAAGAGGCCCTGATCCCCATCCACGAGCAAACCCTCCGCAAAGTCGACCAGAAACGGCGGGAAGTCCATGTAGACCTGCCGGACGGCCTGCTCGATGTATACAGGTAGCGCCAGCCGGGGACGGGCGCACCCCATTGTTCCAATTTTTGGGCTACCTTTAAACATGCGCATCCCTGCTTATCTAATCGCCATCTTCATCATCTCTTACCTCCCATCCCACAGCCAACAACCCAATCGCGCCCCCTTACGGCCTAACCCCTACATCTCGCTGCCCCTCGGCGCCATCCAACCCCAGGGCTGGCTCCGCCAAATGCTCCTCCGCCAGGCCAGCGGCGCCACCGGCCACCTCGACGAACTCTACCCCTCCGTCATGGGCCCCCGCAACGGCTGGCGCGGCGGCGACGGCGACCAATGGGAACGCGGCCCCTACTGGCTCGATGGTCTCGTCCCGTTAGCGTATATCTTACACGATACCGCCCTGATCGCCAAAACGCGACCCTTTATCGAGTGGACCCTGAACAGCCAACAACCGGACGGCTATTTCGGGCCGGCACGCGACTATCCCGGCGAGCCGGGACTGCAGCGGGATAATTGTCACGACTGGTGGCCGCACATGGTCATGCTCAAAGTCTTGCAACAATATTACTCCGCCACGCGCGACCCGCGCGTGATCCGGCTCATGACAAACTATTTCCACTACCAGCTCCGCCAGCTGCCCATCCACCCACTCGACCATTGGACATTTTGGGCTCGCTTCCGGGCCGGCGACAACCTCCAGGCGGTCTACTGGCTCTATAACCTAACCGGCGATGCCGCCCTCCTCCAACTCGCCGACCTCCTCCACAAACAAACCTTCGATTACACCGACGCCTTCCTGCATACCCACCTCCTCTCCACCGACGGCGCCATCCACGGCGTCAACCTCGCCGAAGGCCTCAAGGAACCGCTGGTCTACTACCAGCAACACCCCGAACAACGCTATCTCGACGCCCTCGACAAAGGCCTCGCCGATCTCCGGCGTTTCGACGGCATGCCGTTCGGCCTCTTCGGCGCCGACGAATCGATCCACGGCAACGACCCCACGCAGGGCTCCGAGCTCTGCACCGCGGTGGAAATGATGTATACACTCGAAACCATGCTCCGGATCAAGGGCTCGACCAGCTATGCCGACGGCCTCGAACGGATCGCCTTCAACGCCCTCCCCACCCAAATCGACAGCAACTTCATGACGCGCCAGTACTTCCAGCAGGCCAACCAGGTCATGATCACCCGCCACTACCGCAACTTCGATGTCAACCACGACGGCACCGACGTCTGCTACGGCCTGTTCACCGGCTATCCCTGCTGTACTTCGAATATGCATCAGGGTTGGCCCAAATACACCCAAAACCTCTGGTATGCCACCCCCGACGGCGGCCTCGCCGCCATGGTTTACGCCCCAAACGTCGTCACAACCCGCATTGGCGGCAAAACCGTAACCATCTCCGAGGAAACCACCTACCCCTTCGAAGAAACCATCCGCTTCCGCATCGACCTCGCCGGCGCCGCAAAGTTCCCGCTTAAATTCCGCGTGCCCGGTTGGTGCAAAAACGCCTCCGTCACCGTCAACGGCGCCGCATGGCCCACGCACGATAGCCTCCCCGCCAGAGCCGCCCCATGGCCCACGCACAATAGCCCCGCTCCCAAAGCCGCCGCATCGCCGACGCCCGATAGCCTCATCACCATAAACCGCGTCTGGTCCTCCGGCGACCGCATAGAACTCACCTTCCCGATGACCCTGACCACGCACCGCTGGCACGAAAACGCCGCGTCCATCGAGCGCGGCCCCTTAGTCTATGCCCTGAAGATCGGCGAGACCACGCGCCAGGTCCAGGACACCACCGGCTATGGCTCATTTACCGAGATCCGCCCGACAACCCCATGGAACTATGGCCTGCCCGATGTAAGCCCCGCCGGCCTCCAAACGAATTTCTCCGTGTCGACCACCTCCGTTTCGCCCTACCCCTGGACCGCCTCATCGGCGCCGATCACCATCCACGCCAAGGCCCGCCGCCTGCCCGACTGGGGCCTCTATAACGAATCCGCCGGCCCGCAGCCCTATAGCAACATCTACCAGCAACAAGCCGCGGACTCGATTGAAAATGTCACCCTGATCCCCTACGGCTGTACCCATTTGCGCATCTCCGAGTTCCCCGTGGTGGGAGGCGAGCGGTAAATAAGCAAGCAAAATATATCTTTAACAAAAGCAGTTTAACTCGGTGTCCCTATTTCTAGGACAAGTTCAAGGAGCTTTAGTATATCGAAAGATGCCCTGGGACGATAATGAGCATTATTCATTGGGTCTAAAATGTATCAGACAATGGATATATTCGCTCTGCTGGAACACCATATCAGGGGACAGCTTTTAGACGGAGGTTTTGCCCATTACCAAAGAGGATATAAAAGGCATTACAAAGCAGGCGGGGTGGAAATTCAACTGGAAGGCAGAAGCCAAATTCGATGATAGGCAGGTATATAAATTGACCATAGAAGGAAATCGAAATATCGTGCAAGGTTTGCTTAGTTTGACCGACATGCATGATCATATTTTTCTCTGGCTGATTGAAAACGCCCCTTTTAACTTTGGAAAGCCAAAACTTTACGAAGGCGTAGCCGGCAATTTGGTTGCGTTTGCGTGCAAAGAGTCCTTTGATAGAGGTTACGAAGGGAGTATCTCATTTACGTCAAAGACGAAATTAATCTCCCACTATGAAAAGACACTCGGTGCCGTGCATATCGGTAATCACCGTATGATAATGTATCCGAATGCCGCCACAAAATTGATTAACCAATATTTTAAATCTAAATAAGTATGGGATATATAAAGGAGCCAAAAGGAGTTGATTTTGTAGTAGAACCTATTCCTCTGACGGACAAGGATCGGCAGATGATCAGCGATGCCATTATGCTCTATAAGGCTACCGGCAAAATAACCCGTGCGCCCTGGCGCAACAGTAAAGCGCACCGGTCTGCTAAAAAAGCGAAAAATAAATAAGTGAACTTTTAAAGAATACCAATAATGACACGTGGTAAGGGATATCCTGTCGACGGCATGACTCCCGCTTTACCCGCCAAACCGTAAAAATCACCTCCTATGGCCCCCATGCGATCCTTGCTTTGCATCATCACCGTCTTTATCCTCTACAGCTTCCTCCCCCCGGGAAAAAAACGAAAATTCATCGATCCCGCCAACATGGACCTCAGCGTCCGTCCCGGCGATAACTTCTATCTCTATGCCGATGGCAAGTGGATAAAAAACAACCCCGTCCCGGCCTCCAAGACCCGCTGGGGCAGCTTCGATGCATTACGCGTAGAAAGCCTGGCGCGGCTCAGGGCCCTCCTCGAATCCGCCGCAGCCGGCGCCGCCACCGACACGAAGCTCGCGAAGATCGGCGACTTCTATATCAGCGGCATGGACAGCACAAACCTCGAACGCCTCGGGTATCAGCCGATCGTCGCCGACCTCCACAGGATCGAAGCTATAACCAACACCGCCGGCCTGCTGCAGGAGATCGCTTACGAACATACACACGCCATCGCACAACCCCTGGTAGGGATCTTTATCAGCCCCGACCGCAAGGACGTCACTCATTATATCCCCGAGATCGGCCAGGGCGGCATCAGCCTTCCGGACCGCGACTATTACCTGAAAAATAATGCGCGGAACACTGCCGTGCGAGCCGCCTATACCCGCCATGTAAAAAAGATGTTCGAGCTTATCGGCAGATCGGATGCACAGGCCGCCGCCGCCACCGACGCCGTGATGCGTATCGAAACAGCGCTGGCCTCCGCGGAGATGAGCCGCGTCGAAATGCGCGATCCCTACAAGACCTACAACAAATTCTCCTGGAAGGATCTTTCAGCCACTACTCCCGCGATCGAGTGGAAATCATGGGCCGCGCAAATGCAGGTTACCGCCGGCGACAGCCTGGTCGTCAGCAACCCCTCCTTCCTCAAATCCATGGACCTGCTGTTGACGGCCGTATCACTCGACGATTGGAAGGCCTATCTGCAATGGAATGTCCTCAGGTCTTCGGCGCCCTTTCTCAGCGACGCCTTTGTCAAAGAAGACTTCGAGTTCAACAGGGTACTGACCGGCCAGAAGGTGGAGACGCCCCGCTGGCAGCGCATCAGCGGCCTCATCGATAGATCGCTCGGCGACCAGCTGGGCCAGTTGTACGTCGAAAAATATTTTACCCCCGCAGCCAAACAACGTATGCAGGAACTCGTGAACAATCTCCAGGAAACCTTTGCCGCCCGCATCCGCAGAGTGGACTGGATGAGCGACGAGACCAAACAACGCGCCGTCGAAAAATTGCAGGCCTTCCTCAAAAAGATCGGCTACCCCGACACCTGGAAAGACTACAGCAGCGTAACCATCCGCAAGGATGACCTTTTGCAGAACGTACGGAATTGCGGCATCTGGGCCTATAACGATAATGTCACCGACGGCAACCTCAAAGATTGGTGGACCAAAGCCGACGCCGACAACTTCAAGACCCGGGCAGACCAGGTAGTCGCACAATACAATGGTTTCACTGTTCTCGATACCCTCCATGTCAATGGCCGGCTGACGCTCGGCGAAAACCTGGCCGACCTCGGCGGGCTGTCCATCGCTTATGAGGCATTCACAAAGACCAAAGAGTTCAAGGAAGGCAAAAAAATCGATGGCTTCACCCCACAACAGCGGTTCTTCCTCAGCTGGGCGCAGATCTGGCGTTCCAATACCCTGCCCGAAACCTCGGCACAGCTCATCCTCACCGATCCCCACTCGCCGGGGCTGTACCGGTGCAACGGCCCGCTTAGCAACATCGACGCCTGGTACGAAGCCTTCGACGTCAAACCCGGTGACAAAATGTACAAGGCTCCCGATCAGCGGACAAGGATCTGGTAGTTTGCTCCCTGGACGAAAATTTTACCCACTATTTGCCGAAAGGTTATAGCTTTGTATCAATTTCCATGAAAAAGATCCTCGCCGCCATATTAGCGATCGTTTATCTTTCCACATCACTGGGAGCCACGATTCATTTGCATTATTGCATGGGCCGGCTGGTTTCCTGGGGGCTGATGGAACACGCCGGGAAAAGCTGCGACTTCTGCGGGATGCGGAAGATGAGGGCTTCCGGGGAATGTATGGCAGGGATGAAGAACTGCTGCCACGAAGAAAGCAAGCAGATCAAGATCGGCAAGGACCAAAAGACAGCGCAGGAGTTTTCCCTTATGGTGAAGACGGTGCCCGCCGTGGCTGATCTGCCGCGGCCCGTTTGGATGAGCCCGGTGTTGCTGTCACCCGTTTTTTCGCAGCCGGTTTCTCATGGGCCGCCTTTGGTGAATGCGATGCCCGTATTCCTTCGCAATTGTAATTTCCGCATTTGATTTTCCATACGTTTAAGCCTGACGTCCTGTCGGGCTATTGGCGTTTCCCGTTGAGGTAAAACGCTGTTTTTCCTATTTATTTATCTGACGGATTTATCCATCCGACGAATTTATTCATCCGACGATGCTATGGTACAACGATTAATCGAATGGTCGCTACGCAACCGGCTGATCGTGCTGGTGCTCGCGGCAGGTCTGCTCGGCTGGGGTTTTTACTCGGTCCGGCAGAACCCTATTGACGCCATCCCGGACTTGTCCGAGAACCAGGTGATCGTGTTTTCCGAGTGGCAGGGACGCAGTCCGCAGATCATGGAGGACCAGGTGACGTATCCGCTGGTGAGCAACCTGCAGGGGATCCCCAGGGTGAAGAACGTGCGGGGCACGTCGATGTTCGGGATGAGCTTCGTGTATGTCATCTTCGACGATGACGTGGATGTGTACTGGGCCCGGAGCCGGGTGCTGGAGCGCCTGAGCTATGCACAGCGGTTGTTGCCCGCGGATGTGGTGCCGACGCTGGGACCGGATGGGACGGGGGTGGGGCATGTGTTTTGGTATACCCTGGAGGCCAAAGGGATGAACCTGGGAGACCAGCGGGCGTTGCAGGACTGGTATGTGAAGCTGGCTTTGCAGACGGTGCCGGGGGTGGCGGAGGTGGCTTCGTTCGGGGGCTTTGAGAAACAGTACCAGGTGGTGGTGGACCCGGTGAAGTTGCAGTACTACCGGCTATCGATGATGGACGTGGCGCGGGCGGTGAGATCGAACAACAACGACGTGGGTGGCCGCAAGTTCGACCAGGGGGATATGTCCTATATCATCCGGGGACTTGGTTATATAAAGAGCCGGGAAGATTTGGAGAATATCGCGGTGGGAAACAACCAGGGAATACCTGTCCGGGTCAGGGACATCGGTGCAGTGCAGATGGGTGGCGATTTGCGATTGGGCATCTTTGACGAAAACGGCCAGGGAGAGGTCGTGGGCGGTATCGTGGTGATGCGGTATGGAGAGAATGCGGACAAGGTGATCGAAGCGGTAAAGAAGAAGATGGCGGACGTGCAGCGGGGACTGCCGGCGGGCGTCACGTTCAAGGTGGCGTACGATCGCAGCGAGTTGATCAAGGCGGCGGTCGGGAACGTCAGGGAAAAGCTGATCGAAGAAATGATCATCGTGTCGCTGATCGTGCTGCTGTTCCTGCTGGATTTCCGGAGTGCGTTGAGCATCATCATCCAGATACCGATCTCGATTGCGACCAGCTTTATCCTGCTGAACGCGTTCGGGCTGTCGTCGAATATTATGTCGCTGACGGGGATCGCGCTGGCGATCGGGGTGATCGTGGATAATGGGATCATCATGTCGGAGAATGCGTATAGGCATCTGGCGGAGGAGCAACATCTTTTGCCTGCAGGGGCCCGGTTGACCCCGGCGAGGCGAATGGACCTGGTCCGGCGGGCATGTATCCAGGTGTCCCGCGGAGTGTTCTTTTCGACGGTGATCATCATCGCGTCGTTTTTACCGGTGTTCCTGCTGACGGGCCAGGAGGGGAAGCTGTTTCACCCCTTGGCCTATACGAAGACATTTATCCTGCTGGTGGATGCCGTGTTGGTGGTGACATTGGCGCCCGCGCTGATCTCGCTTTTCATGCGAGGCCGTTTCCGGAAAGAAGGCGCCAACCCGGTCAGCCGGGTGCTGGAACGGGGATACGAATGGGCGATCCGCGGCTGCATGCGGGTACGAGGGGTGACACTGGGGGTGAATGTGCTGGTGCTGGCGGCGTGTGTGCCGTTGGTGCTGAGCCTGGGGCGGGAATTTATGCCGCCATTGGACGAGGGAACGATCCTGTTTATGCCGGTGACGCTGCCGGACGTCTCGAATGCGGAAATGAAGCGGCTGTTGCAGGTGCAGGATAAGATCATTGCTTCGCAGCCGGAGGTGGCGAATGTCCTGGGGAAGGCGGGCCGGGCAAATACGGCGACGGACAATTCCCCCATCAACATGGTGGAGACGATCGTGCTGCTGAAACCTAAAACGCAGTGGCGGCCCGGCGTCACCAGGGACAGCATCGTCAGGGAACTGAACAGCAAGCTGCAGATCCCCGGGGTGACCAACGGTTGGACGCAGCCGATCATTAACCGGATCAATATGCTGTCTACGGGGATCCGGACGGACGTCGGGGTCAAGGTATTTGGCCAGAACCTGGATACGATCAACGCGCTGGCGCAGAGGATACGGGCCGCGTTGAATGGCGTTCCCGGCGTCAGGGACCTCTATGTGGACCCGATCACGGGGGGTAAGTACCTCGATATAACCGTAAAGCGGGAGGAGATCGGCCGGTATGGGTTGAGCGTGGACGATGTGAACGCGATCGTGGAGAGCGCACTGGGAGGCATGAAACTGACGACGACGGTGGAAGGGAGACAGCGGTTTTCGGTGAACGCGCGGTATGGACAGGATTTCCGGGACGATCTGGCGGCTCTGCGGCGATTGCAGGTGCCTACGCCTGCCATGGGGCCGATACCGCTGGAGGCAGTGGCGGATATTCAATTGACGGAGGGACCGCCGATGATCAATTCGGAAAACGCGGCCTTGCGGGGGACGGTACTCTTCAACGTGCGGGACCGCGACCTGGCAGGTACCGTCAAGGAGGCGCAACAGCGGCTCGACAAGATGCTGACAGGTCTGCCGAAAGGGTATTATATAGAATGGAGCGGGGAGTACGAGAACCTGATCCGGAGCGAGCGGACGTTGACCTGGATCCTGCCGGTGGTGCTGCTGATCATTTTCGGGGCGATGTACTTCGCTTTCCGTTCGGCGCGCGAGGCATTCTTTTCTTTGATCTCGATACCCTTTGCGCTGATCGGCGGGGCGCTGATGATCTATTTCTGGGGAGTAAATCTCTCGGTGGCGGTAGCGGTGGGTTTTATCGCGTTGTTCGGGCTGGCGGTAGAAACGGGGATCGTAATGGTGATCTATCTGAATGATGCGATGGCGACACTGGTGGCGGCACGTGGTAATTCGCGGGAGACGATCACGCGGGCGGACCTGCGGGAGGCGGTGATCGCCGGGGCGGCAAAACGGCTGCGGCCGAAGCTGATGACGGTGTCGGTCTCGCTCTTTGCGTTGATCCCGATCCTTTGGAGTAATGGAGTGGGCAGTGACGTGATGAAGCCGATAGTGTTGCCGATGATCGGCGGGGTGCTGACTTCGGCGACGCACATCCTGCTGGTGACGCCGCTGATCTTTTTGATGACCAAGGAGTATGAGTTGCGGAAGTATGGAAAAATTGAAGTTATGGAGGTAAAACGCTGATACCATGAGTAAGATCTTTTGTTTTGTCGGAATATTGAGTGTGCTTTCTGCACGGGCGCAGACGACTATGGGACTCGACAGCATCTTTGCGGTTATTGGTCGCAGTTACCCGGCGCTGCGGTCTTCGGATGCGACGGCGCGGAGCCTCGACGAGGCGGCGAAGGGCGCGCGGACTTGGGAGTCGCCGACGGTGAGCACGGGCTGGTGGATGACGCCCTATGATC
>DASZOW010000519.1:0-5158 GCA_035550615.1 Puia sp. | reverse complement strand
TGCTTGTATAATTGCCGTTGTAAAAGCAGTTGGAGTCAAAAACCATAGGGCTATTATAACTGTTAGCATAGTTAAGCTGTGGCTGAATCCAATAGACAGAGTCGTTATCTGCACCCAATTTCATAAATTTGTTAGCCGCTATAAGGTAAAGCACTCCGTCAGTAGTATTATTCACAGTAGCACTGTCGGAATTGGCAGTGGGGCTCGAATTATGCTTTGTACAACCATAAACTAGAATGGTCAGGAGGAAATAAAATAAAACAGGCAAAGATTTTATCGGCGGTACCATATTCGGGGTCTAAGGCATTATGAAAATATAGATTTTTGAGGGTAATACCCAGCCGTAAGCCAGGCTTCGGAAAAAGCGGGGCTTCGATCACCTAAATTTCTTCTTAGGATTCCTTGCCGTATGAAATACGGATACTACTCGGATCAGATTTGATTTCTTACTTACCCGATAAATTACCAGAAACGGGAATGTAGGTGCTGGAGCTTCTTTGTAAGATTTAAACCTGGTGGGAAATCTGTCAGGATTTAGCTCAATTTGACGGAGGCGGTCGAGGATTTCATTTAGAAACCTGTCGCCGAGGCCTGCCAGTCTGTCCTCGTACCATGCCCAGGACTCAGCAATTTCCTTTTGAGCACGGCTGGATATAATGGTAGACAAAGAGTTATCTGCCATACCGTTTCTTACGGAGTTTGTCTATAGACGTCTCCAGTTGTTCAATGGTAAATCCTTTATCACTACCGCTTTCCAATGCGTCGTAGCGCCTATCCAATTCTTCTACAAAGCCCTTATCTTTCCACCATTCATTGGTTTCTTCTATCTCTCCTTCGAGAAGGCTGTAGATGGCACTTAGCTTTTTATCGTCTGCAAGACGAATATAGTCGTACAATTTATGCCGGATGGATGCGCTTTTGTCTTCGTTCATATAAAAATAGTCGTAAACAAAAATAACCTTTATATGACAAGGAAAGAAAAGTTACCAATTTCTTCCAATTTGCACCCGGTTTTCTGACTCACCGATGACACTCGAAAATATTTTTTATTGAAAATCATACAGTTGCAAATAATGTCGGGGGCACTGCCTTTCAGAATGTAAAGCTCACTTCGGTGAGCTTTCTTGTTTAAACCGCACCGCCATCCACCATCACAAACCCTTTGGCGTTTGCAACAGCCTTGCGATAAAAATCTTCCCCGGGCACTTCAATACGCTTAATTTTGGCGCGCTATGAAGAAAAAGCTGAGATACCTCCTATTGACGATATTCAAAGCCCAAACTCTTTTTGCTCAGTCCGTCGATTCGTTTAAAGTAAGCCCGTGGAGCTATCATTTTCAGCTGACCGTTATCGATCAAGATCATTCTGGTTTCAAAGCCCGATACAGCGGTATGAACAGCCTCGCCGATAGCGCGGAGACCGGCGCCGTCAGTGTGACATCCACCTTGTATTTCGGACGCAGGCTTTGGAAGGGCGCATCACTCTATTTCAACCCCGAACTGTCCGGCGGCAGAGGCCTTAGCTATGCCCTCGGGGTGGCAGGTGCCCTCAACGGTGAAACCTACCGGATAGGCGACCCCGCACCGGTCCTGTCCATAGCAAGGGCCTATCTTCAACAAGTGATCCCACTCGGCCATACGGGTTATGAGAAACAGGCAGACGATATCGACCAGTTGGAAGGTACCATCCCATCCAGCAGGATCGTGATCAGCGCAGGAAAGTTTTCCATGTCCGATTTTTATGACGACAATGCTTACAGCCATGACGCCCGGACGCAATTCCTCAACTGGTCCCTGATGAGCAACGGGGCCTGGGACTATCCCGCCAACACTAAAGGGTATACGATGGGCCTGGTAGCCGAGCTGATCAAGCCTACCTGGTCGGTACGGATTTCCAGCGTAGCCGTACCGGTGATCGCCAACCATCCCGATATGGAATATGTGTTCGGCAAAGCGCATTCCGAAACGCTCGAGCTCACAAAAAAGATCCATCTCGTCGACAGACGGCCGGGACAGCTGGGATTCGTATTAAGCTATTCGGCCACCCGCGCCCCTACCTATCAGGCCGGCCTCGATGCGCTGAAAAACAATGACAGCTATTTATTGGACGTGATCTCGGGCAACGCCAGGGGTACGACCTATGGCGGCAAAAAGACCGGGCTTGGTCTCAATATGGAACAGGAGCTAACGGATGATCTGGGCTTTTTCGCACGCGCCGGCTGGAATGACGGCAAACACGTGACCTGGGCCTTTACGGAGATCGACCGGACCATCAGCGCAGGACTTTCGCTAAAAGGCACTGGATGGAAACGGAAAGACGATGTGGTGGGACTTGCACAGGTGGTCAATGCTATTTCGGCGGATCATCGTGCATTCCTGAAAGCAGGCGGCTATGGTTTTATCATCGGCGACGGGAACCTGAACTATGGCCACGAAACGATCACCGAAGCCTATTACAATGCGCGGCTGACCAAAACGTTCTGGCTGAGCTTTGATTACCAGTTGGTCATAAATCCCGGTTATAACAAGGACCGGCAAGGCCCCGTGCATGTCTTCGGCTTCCGCGGCCACCTGGCCTTTTAGGCTGCCCGGAAACCACACAACCGGTTGCATAGAAATAACCGGCGGAAATCGCCTATTTTGTCTTTATGCAACCAAACAAAACGCAATCGGCGATCTATATCATCGGTGCCCTGTTCTTTATCTTCGGCTTCGTTACCTGGTTAAATTCCACGCTGATCCTCTATCTGAAGCTGGTCTGTCAGCTGCAGACCGATGTACAAGGCTTCCTCGTGACCTCGGCGTTCTATATGTCGTATTTCGTGTTATCACTGCCTGCCGCCCAGGTGCTCAAGGTCACCGGGTTTAAAAGGGGCATGGCATTCGGACTGATCGTCATGGCCGTCGGCGCCCTGCTTTTCATCCCGGCCGCATCCCAACGCAGCTTTCCCTTGTTCCTGCTGGGCCTCTTTATTCAGGGCGGTGGACTATCGTTGCTGCAGACGGCCTCAAACCCTTATATCAGTATCCTGGGTCCGATAGAAAGCGCCGCCAAACGTATCAGCATCATGGGCATCTGCAACAAAGGCGCCGGGGCCCTGGCGCCCCTCATCTTCGGCTTCGTATTACTCAACGGAACGGATGCGGTGCAAAAAAAGCTGGAAGCCACACAGGACCCGGTGATCCGCAGCCAACTGCTGACGGAACTGGCCGGACGGGTGACAATGCCCTATCTCGTCATCGCCGCCATCTTGCTGATCGTAGCCTGGCTGATCTTTCGCTCCCACCTTCCCGAGATAGAAACGGAAGAACCGGCATCAGGGACCGCCGTCGCCGAGGAAAAAAAGAACATCTTCGGCTACCCTCATCTTTTGCTCGGCGTACTGTGCATCTTTCTCTACATCGGCGTGGAGGTAATGGCCGGAGATGCTATTGCGGTATATGGTAAATCTGAAGGCATGTCGATCGCAGCCAGCAAGAACTTCGGCAGCTATACGCTATTCACCATGCTGGCCGGCTATATCATCGGCGTAATCTGCATCCCTAAATATTTCAGTCAGCAGGCGGCCCTCCGGGCATCCGCGATCCTCGGACTGGTGTTCTCCACCCTAACCTTCCTTACCACCGGCTATACGGCGATTCTTTTTATTGCCTTGCTTGGCCTCGCTAATGCACTGATGTGGCCCGCTATCTGGCCGCTGGCGATAGATGGGCTGGGACGACACATAAAAACCGGCTCAGCCATGCTGGTGATGGGCATTGCCGGGGCCGCGGTAATCCCGCAGATCTACGCTTCGCTCAAAGGAGATCCCCACATCGGCAATAAGCTGGCCTTTATCTACTGCATGCTGCCTTGTTATCTGTTTATACTTTATTACGCTGTATATGGATATAAAGCAGGACGCCGCATGCTGCGTGTGGCAACGGCCTAAATAGGCGTAAATAGTTATAGCATCCTGCAAAGTTCCTGCCGGAGAACCTCGATCTCTTCCTCTGTATTATAATAGTGCACGGAAGCCCGCAAGATGGTACTTAATTGATGTTTATTCATATAGATCAATGTCGACTGCGCCCGTCCTATAGACACATTTATCCTTTTTTCGGCAAGTGCCGCTTTTACGGCGGCGGCATCCATCCCGGAAACCGAGAACGTGACGATCCCCGATAATCTTTCTCCCCGGTCATGAACGGTGACGCCTTCCACCTCGCTCAACCGGGACCTTAAAACGCCGGCCAGATAAATGACCCTTTCCCGGATCCGCTCGAGACCCAGATCGAGAGCATAGCTGACCGCGGCGCCAAGCCCAAGCATCAGCGCCCGGCTCTTCTCGTATAATTCGAACCGGCGGGCATTGTCCAACAGCCGGTAACCATGCTCATCCACAGAGGCCACGGAATGTCCATCCAGCAGCCACGTGCGCAGCTGGTCCTGCACCGTCTTCCGGACATATAAAAACCCCGTGCCCCGCGGCGCCCGCAGATACTTACGCCCCGTCACCGAAAGCATGTCACAACCGATGGCTTCTACATCCAGCGGCAACTGACCGGCAGATTGACACGCGTCTACCAAATACAATACCCCATGACGCCTCGCTATCCGCCCTATCTCCTCCACAGGCAGGATATTACCTGCCGCCGAAGGAACATGCGTAACGGCAATAAGCCTGGTCCGTCCGGAAATGACTTTCTCCAGCATCCGGGGATCGAAATTCCCCCACGCATCATTCGCGACGACCATCACCTTAATGCCATAGTTCTTCCCGGCATTCAGGAACCCGATATGATTGGTCACATATTCCATCTCGGAAGTGATCACCTCGTCTCCCGGTTTCAGATCGACGCCCCCGAACGCAAGATGCCAGGCAATACTCGCATTCTCGACGATAGCGATCTCATCCTGGTGCGCATTGATCAATTTGGCAATTTGCTTATAGACGTTCTCTAACTGCCCGGCATATTTGGCTTCCGTCTCATAACCGCCGTATACGGCTTCTTCCCGTAAATATGCCATTACGGTTTCCACCACGACGTCGGGCGGCAGCGACGACCCCGCATTATTGAAATGGACCGATTGTGCCGCACCTTTAGTGCCAGCTCTTAGTTGTTGTATTTCCTTCGGTTGCATCTTGCAAAATACGTGGATATACACGAGTTTGAAC
>DASZOW010000518.1:0-12880 GCA_035550615.1 Puia sp. | reverse complement strand
GAAGGTGCTCATGAAGGCCGACCGGCTCATCAGGGCGATTTCGGCGAGGCTCATTATGCTATGGCTGCCTCCCGGATCGGCTGCCATTGCCGCAAACGCGCGGGCGATTCGGGGGTCACGAAGGACCTGGAATCTTTCCGTCCATAAGCTGGCCGTCGCGAGTGAGCGCCGAATGAGTAAAATGATGACCTGTTTGAGAAGCGTCGCACTCATGGCATCCGAACCTATTTCGCGGCTCAGGAATTCAGCTACCGCTGATCGAAGCCGTTCCCCGATCTGCGCTTCGGGTCCGAATTTTTCGACGATGGGCATTTGCAATCCCTGGAGTAAGTGGGTTGCCTGCCCGTACGAGGCTCTAAAGAAACCGCATACCAGATTGACCTGCGCATTCGCGGGATCGCCGGCAACAAATTGATAGATCTCCCGCTTCTTTTCGACGACCTCCATCCCAAAGACGGTCTGTAAATCGCCTGCCGGCGCCAGATTGTTTTCCACCTCAAGCTTGAACGGACTACAGGGCGGAACAACGATCAAGGTGTGGGGTTCCAGATCGATGCGCTCCTGATCCCGGACGATCATTCGGCCCTTGCCGCCTATATTGTAATGGATGCCCGGAAAATCGATTTCGCCCATGTCGAGCCGGAAACCCGGGCTTACCAGGCAATGGGATAGCCAGACAAACTGCACCTCAAGGGCGTTGATGAGTATTTCCCAATCGCGGGTAGGTAGCTTATCGGGTGAATCGTTAGCCATTGAGACGGTTATTTTCCTGCATACGGCCGCAAATTACAAAACATTACCATTCTATCTTATGGACGACCCTGACCATGACAATGTCGATCGCAGTTTTTTCGCTTGGTATCCACGAATTAACCCCGACCAGGGCGTTGGAGGCATACTTTATCAATTCCTTAAGAAAACCGGTTTTATCTTGATCCCGTAAAAAATCACTTATGAAAAAAGCCCTACTCGTCTTTGCTGCGCTCGCCTGTTCTTCAATTTTTCTGAAAGCTCAAACCAAAAGCAATGTGGCAGGCTACCGGGAGGTTCACCTAACAGACACTTCCCGCAGGTATCGGGCTAACACAAACAGCAATGACCCGCTATATTTTCGGCCTCTTGATCTCGATATATGATACCCTGCAAAGGTAGCGTCGACAGATACGGCACTTTTGTACGGAGACATGCTCGGACTATTAGAGCAAAGGGCAAACTACTATACGGGAACGACAAATTCAATGGGATTAAAAGCACAGGTTGCAAGATCATTTTGTGAAGGCTTTAAATGTTCCAATGCTTCCAAGCTTTTGGCATTCCGGACTAAAACGTATAAAAATGCGCCTATGCGAAAGGGCAGATGGCCGCTGGTGATCTACCTCGCCAGTTATGGAAGCATGGGCTATGAGAATATACTTTTATTGGAAGCTCTTGCCCGAAGGGGCTATGTTGTAGCCGCCATCAATTCCATTGGCCGTTTTCCCGGGGATATGACAACTGAAAAAGAGGATCTCTTCGAGCAGGTTAACGACGCGGTATTCTCCATAAGGCATCTCTACAATAACCCGGCCATCGATTTCCAAAGAATTGCCGTAATTGGCTACAGTTGGGGTGGCCTTGCCGGAAATCTTTTGCCGGGGAAAATTCCGGATATCGCCTGTATCGTGTCACTGGAAGGTTCCGAATTTCATCACTATGGCCAGAAGGACCCTGACGCCAAAAAGGAAGACAGCAATTTCAACAGTTTAGTCCAAACTGCTGCATTCAGAGATCGCAGTATGACAGTACCATACCTTCGGTTTGAAAGCAGCCCGTCGTCAGCGAACGATGGTTTCGACTCGGTGTACAATTTTGGCGCTGGAATGGTGAACAAAGAGATACTTCGGGTAATTAACGGCAAACACGAGGATTTCTGTTCCATCGGCCCGATAGTAAAGGCCTCCGGCAATTGTGAACAGGATGATAAATATGCAGCTGTCGTTAATCTTACGCTTAGTTTTATCGATGAGAAAATCAGAAATCAAAATGCGTTCCGAAATATGCTTGAAAAATATCTAAATAGATCGGTTGTTGAAGTAAAGTAACAACGATTCCACTAGGTCTTCATGTCATAAAGCTAAAGATTCCAGCGTAGCGGCGATAGACCCAAAGTGGGGCAGTTTTCCAATAATCGGAAAAAATTCTTTAGACCCTGGGGTCTTCCCGAATTGGGAGATTGGCTGGACGAGTTTATAAGATGCTGTTAGAAAGGTAATTATGGGGCTGGCCGGGACGGTTTGGCACGCGGGGAATGTTTGGTACGCCGCTTGAAATTTAAAGGTTATCCAACAATCCCGGACCCCATGAAATCGAAACTCTACTTAGTGCTCCTTCTGACCCTGATCTCTACCGGCCTTGCCGCTAACCCCCGGACCCTTAACACGGTTCAAGTTGATGGCGGCAATTGGTCCAGCCAAAACACCTGGAGCCTCAATCGTGTTCCTCAGAACAGTGATTCTATCGTTATCCCGGCAGGTTATACGGTCGTATTCAACGGGTCGTACACCCTGAACAATGCTTATATAGCCATTGCAGGTACGCTTAATTTCAATCAAAATAATAAGCTGGCGCTGGACGCCGTTTCGGTGGTCAATATCCTGAGCGGGGGTACACTGACGGCTACGCATCCCACTCCGAACGAATTGCTTACGATCAACGGCGTTACCAAATATGACGGCAAAACGGATAAAACCATTACCGGTCCCCTGGCAGCTACGGCCCTGACAGGTTCTTCTCCGTCCGGTTTCACACAGGTAATCCTGCCCGTTAGTTTTGTCTCCTTTGCCGCCAACCGCAGCAATGGTACGGTACAACTGGCCTGGAATACGGCAAATGAAATGAACAACAGTCATTTTGAAATAGAGCGCAGTGCAGGTGGTTCGGATTGGGAAACCATTGGCACGGTCGCCGCAGGCACGAGTTCATCGGCTGATAGCTATACTTTTACTGATGAAGCTTCACCGGCCGCCGAGACCGAGTATCGCATCCGCCAGGTGGATGTGGATGGCCAATACAGTTATAGCAAGGTCGTATCAGTTAGCGGTACGGAGACGGCAACTGCCCAGGCTACAATCGTCGCATACGGCAAGACGGTATCGGTGTTCCCCCAGAATGTGTCCGGCAGCCGGCTCATCGTACGAGTGATCTCAATCGGCGGCCAGGTCCTGCAACAACAGTCCTCGGCATCCGCCGCGGGCCGCATCGATCTTACTGTTCCTACTGCCACTACCGGTGTCTATGTTGTACAGGTTACCGATGGTAGTCAATGGTCGCTCGTCAGGAAGGTGATGCTGTAGAAAATTGAAATGCATACAGAGAGAAAGAGTTAGTCGCCGTGCAGCCGGCGGATGCAGTTGGTGAGGGCGCGGTAGTTGTGGTAGGTCGCCTTCCAGATCTGGCCTTTGAGGGCGGTGCGGCGGGCAGGGGCATTGTCGAGGCCTTCGTCGTACCAGTCGCCGTGGATATGGTCGACCAGGTAGGTTTCGGTATAATGCCAGAGCAGCTTGAACTTATCAAAGTAATGCATGGGGTCGTCGGGATAGAGGGTTGACATCAGCAGCAGGGTATTCAGGCCCTCCGCCTGGGCCCACCAGTTTTTTGTGTCGAGAATGATCGTAATGCTATCATCGCCTTTAAAGTAATAGCCTTCATCGTAAAAGCCGCCTTTTGCGGGGTCCCAGCCGTTGCGCAGGGCATGGTCGACCATGCGTTTGCCGGTGGCCAGGGTTCGCGTCTCGTCGGTGATGCCGAGGGCGCGGGAAGCTTCCAGCATGAGGTACGCTGTTTCCACGTCATGACCAAAGGAGACATGATCGAGGCCACGGTGAGCGAGGATGGTCCTGCGGCTAGAGTCGTGATAGGAGACCGGCGTCCAGTCCGGTTTGAAGAAAAGCGTCAGGTTACAGCGGGGCGTGACGATCTTGTCGCGAATCAGCAGCAGCATTTCGTTGAGACGTTCCTTGACGAGTGGGTCCTTCCAGACGCCGTAGAGTTCGGTGAAGGCTTCGAGGAGATGAATGGAGCTGTTCTGGTCTTTGTAACCCGTTTCCGCGGTCGAGGGCATATCGGCAGTCCGCTGAATGGGTGTGCCGTCGCGTTCCAGGTGCTGATAGTATCCTTTATAGATGGGGTCGTGGCTATGTTTTTCCAGCCAGCGGAACGTGCGTTTTGCCAGGTCGAGAGCGGCGGTATCGCCCGTGGCCTTATAATAGGCAGAAAGCGCATAGATGGCAAAGGCATTCCCATAAGCGTCTTTGTCCGCGCCGAAAGGCTGGTGTTTTGGCCGGCCTTGCCGATCGACAAGGGTGTAAAACCCGCCGTAGGTGGAATCCCACATTTTGTTTTTTAGAAAGAGATAACCGTGGCGGGCGGCATAGCGGTAATAGGGAACGTCGGGATGGCGTTCGGCGGCCTTGCTGTTAACCCAGGTATGCCTGGCCTGGGTGACGATCATCTTGTCCTGGTTGGCTGCTTTTTTGAAGTCATAGGTCCAGGCGCTGACGAAACCGCCGTACGCCGTATCGATGGCTTTCGGATACCAGGCGTGAAGTTCCTGCTGCAGGGCGGTTTCCATCGAGTCCGCGATCTTCGCACGTTCGCTGTCCTGCGCTATGAGCACCTGGTCGGCCGCGAGCACCTGGTCGGCTGCGAGCACGAGGAAGAGGTAGTCGGTGGTGCCGCCACCCAGCACGTATTCCCCCTGCTGCCAGAAGTAAGGCCAGACCATCAGCTCCGGAAAATCAGGACGGATCAGCGCGGTGCCCGAAGTGACGCCGCCGGGAATATAAGACCAGTCGGCGCGATTGAATCCATAAGCTACGGTCATGGATCTTGCACCGACGCCCGATACGAACGAAGCCGTGTTGGAGCCGGGATGACAGCCGAGGACAAAATTAAGCGCGTCGAGCATATAGTTCCTGCCGACGATGCCGGGGAAGTACTTATAGAGAAAATACTGTTTGAAACCGAAGTTTTGAATGTCCCAGCCTGCGCCCCAGATGTTCGGTTTGTACGGCACACCATAGGGAGTCTTGCGACCGGCTTCGGTGATGTGGGCATAGAGGGTTGTTACCGCTTTGTTTAAAGCCTCGTGATAATGCGCATCATTGATAAGTGAGAGAGTGCGGCCCACCAGCCAGCCGGTATTGTCGATTTGTTGGGCGATGGCGTCGGTGTGCGCTATTAGAAAATCAGCGTATTTTTTATCGCTTGTCGTTTGGAGCAGCTCCACTGCAAGCGGCACCCGCGACATGGGCGATCTTTCCTTAGCCTGGTCCCAGACTTGTTCCGCGATTTGGAGGCAGTTGTTTGCCAGCGTGTCGTTAAAGCCCTTCATTACGCGGCAGGCGGCGGCCAGGGCAGATGCAACTTGCAGGGCGCGGTCGGGATTATTCTCTGTGAACACCCAGCGGTCGTCGGGCGCGCCGGGAAGGCCCACAGGGATGCCGTGGCCTGTAGCAGCCTCGTATACTTTGTTATCCGTAATGTTCGCAGGGTCGCCAAGCGTCGTGTACTGGCGCATCGTGGGCTCTATGATCCCCCGGTAAAAGCGGCCCATGGATCGATAGCTGCCCACCAGTGTAAGCAGGCCATGTTCGATCTGCTGCAACATATCCGGCTTTCCGTCCGGACGCTGGATCTCCACGAGATGATCAAGCTGGTCGATGGTGGTGTTGTCATAATTCACGTGGAAGGCCTCATAGGCGAGCGTGAGTCCGTGCACTGTCTCCGCCTGCGATTCGACCCGTAGGTCGAAGTCCCCCGCATCATGCCAGCCACCCCTGTTCAGGGAGGGGACGTGTTCGCCCGATACATAGGAAGTCAGTGTAGAAGGTCCCTGAATATATCCGTCGAAATGATTGGAATCGATGGGCGCCATCCGGGCATCGTCCATATGACAGAAGCCGTGCCAGACGCGGTATTTGTCATTGACCCGCATGTGGCACATTTGAATGGGTAGAAAATATTCCAGCGTGGGTTGCCAGACGTCTTCCCTGAAAACGCCTTTCCCAATCTGGAAGGGGTTGGAACGGTATTTTCCGTATTGGACGATGTACATGCCGGAATCTTCTTCGCTGGTGAAATCGAATTGGAGGTAGTGATAGCGAAGGAATTTACCCCAGTCTTTCGGTTGCGCTTTGAGCACCGTGTCCGTACCGCCATCGGGTTTGGCCCGGAGCAGCAGGGCGGGGAAGCGCCGGGTGTCATGCGCATCCAACTCGATGACGGCGACTTTTTGCTGGGCGGGATGATAGCCCACCTGGGAGACCTGTACGACGGGGTCCGATCTCCAGCCGGGGATCGCGTGGGGTGTCACCAGCCATTCTATAGCGTTAGTCGTCGCGCCCCTGGGGACCAACGAACGTACCACGTACCAACCATTGGTGTATTTACCCCGGCCATCGAGCAGCACCAGCTCATCGCCTTTGAGATTTTCTATGGTCATGCGCTGCATGTCGCTGGCCGGCGCTATTGTGAGCTTGTGTCCCTGCGCCATCGGCTTCACCTGCCAATCACCCGCTGTGTCGCGGACCATCTGGTCATAGGACTGGCGAGGGAATATCCCGAAATGGTCATCCATGTAGTAGGATTTGCCGAATAGGGCGCCGGGGAAGAGTTCGAGATTGAAACCTACCCTGCCGATCCACTCGTCGGGAAGAGGTTTGTCGAAGTCGACGACGATCCTGAATCCCTGGCCTGCGGGCATGATGCGAAGGACATAGGAGCATTGCAGGTCGGGATAAATGATGGGATTAAAGCCTTTGCGGTCGTTGGCGGGATCGGGATAGCTCATGCGGACACTGATCTCCTGTCTGGCTTTATCTACTTTGCGTTCGCCGACCCTAGGAATGGGGGACCATTGGCCGGGGGTTGGGTCGAGGCGGATGTCGCCGTTGGTGGCTACGCGCTGGCCTTGCTGGATGATGCCGACCCCGCCCTGGTGCCCTTCCGGATAATAGTCCTGGGCCAGCATGATATCGACGCCCTGGTTTTCGAGGTATTCCTGGCTGTTGAGTTTCATGCCGGTGGCTTGCGGATTTGGCCGGGTCTGGGTTTTGGCCAGTTTTTGAGCCTGGCTATGGAGCGAGAGAAAAACAGATGTCAGAACGATCAGGTGATGTTTCATGCGTTTAGGGAATTTTTACGTCTTCATGCGAAAGGGTGCCCGCGCGTCCGTAGACGTCCCTGACGCGCTGGGTGGTGTTACCCGTCAACAGAAAATTCGACCAGACAAGGAACCAGGCCCATTTTGGCTGAGCTTTCAGGACGACGTCGGTGGGGAGCTCGCCGACTTCGGTAAGGGCTATCAGCTTTCCTTTTGCTACTTTGAGCAAGGCATCATAATCACTTTGTTCGTAGTCGAACCGGTAGACATCCGAACCGAGGACGTCGACATAGCCGGCGCCCGGATAATAATCCTGGTAAGCATACGCCTGGTCTTCCGGCAGGTCCCTGAGGCCATTGGCGCCCCACACCCAGAGCAGATTGTCCAGCTTGAAATGGTTCACGTAGCGATCGTACATATTCTTCCATAGGCGTGCAAGGCCGTCAGGGCCTTTTTTATCGCCCCACCAGAACCAGACGCCGTTCATCTCATGATAGGGTCGCCAGAGTACCGGCACGTGCGCATCTCTGAGCTGGGCAAGATAGCCCGCCACTTTGTCGACCTGCGCCAGCCACCTGTTATACAACGGCGTGCCGGGCGTCGTCAGCTCTGTCCACTGGGCGGGTGTGAGTTTGGCCTGTACGCTTTCCTTCCAGCCGTAAGGAGGATCGTCGGAGGGGCGTCCTTCGTGCCACATGAGGGTGATGAGGTAGCCCTGTTTCCATTGGCGAATGGCTTCGTCGACGATCTGCTGTCCGTTATCCTGCATGCCGTTCCAGATAAAATCCGTGCCCCAGACGGCGGGATATTTTCCCGTGATGATCCTGGCGCTGTCCGAATACCGGTTCATCTCCTGGTTAAAATTGTGCTGGCCGGAGAGGATGTATCTGCCGTTGATGGAATAGAGATAGGAAAGGACCCTTTTGGCCTCCGGAGAAGCGTGAGGGTTTACGGGGGAGTAGGGCTGTGCGGTGGCCGCCAGAACCGTCAGCAGGAGGGCAAGCATCGCCGGGATCTTTGGCATACTGAAGGAATTTGTATTAAATGTACAGGATTGGGGGCAGGAGGGGCCTGATTGATAAAAATTGCACAGGAAATGTAAAAATTCAATTAAATAGAACTTGTATATTGTTACCATGTTTAAAAAGAGCCATGGTTTACTTGCCTTATTTCTTTGCCTGTTCTTTACGGACGGCTTCTCGCAGGCGCTATTTGTGCCGGCAGGGGACAAGCATATTTCATACGAAGGGAGGATAGTGATGTTGAAGGATGCGGCCGAGCTGATCTGGCCGGGCACGGCCGTCAGGATCAGTTTTATGGGTACGGGACTGTCGGGGGAGATCAAAGATCAGGATACATCGAATTATTATAACGTGATCGTGGACGGAAATGTGACCGGCAAGATCCACCCGGATACTTCGAGGAAGAATTATTTGTTGGCTGCTAATTTACCATACGGGCGGCATTCCGTGGAGTTGTTCAAGCGGACCGAATGGGACAAGGGTAAGACGTGGTTTTACGGATTTGTTTTTAAGGGCAGGACGGTACTGGCTGACCCGCCGAAAAAGCCGGCCAGAAAGATGGAGTTCTTCGGCAACTCGATCACCTGCGGCTATGCCATCGAGGATCGGGCGGGCGATTCTCCCATCGGATATTTCGAGAATAACTACGACAGCTATGCCGCCATCACCGCCCGGCATTTCAATGCGCAATGTCATTATACGGCCAAAAGCGGTATCGGCATCATGGTCAGCTGGTTCCCGCTCATTATGCCTGAGATGTACGACCGGCTGGACCCTACTAATCCGGCTAGCCGGTGGGATCTTTCAAAGTATATCCCGGACCTGGTAGTGATCAATTTATTGCAGAATGATGCGTGGATCACGAACATGCCGGCAAACGAGCAGTTCAAGCAGCGATTCGGAACACAGCGACCCAGCGAGGATTTCATCATTCAGGCTTACCGGAATTTTGTGCACAAGGTGCGGCAGGCCTATCCTAAGGCGCAGATCATTTGCATGTTGGGAAATATGGATATCACCCGCGAAGGTTCGCCATGGCCGGGTTATGTTCGAAAGGCGGTGCAGGAATTGAAGGATCCGCGGATATTTACCCTGGTGGTCCCTTACAAGAATACGCCCGGGCATCCGAAGACGGAAGAGCAAAAGGCCATGGGGCAGGCGTTGATCGAGTTTATCGACACGACTATTAACTGGTAGCAAAACCCCCAAAGCTCTGATATGTATTATCTATTTTATGGATTCCTGTATGTCGTGTCGCTTCTTCCGATGCGAGCGCTTTACCTATTGTCGGACATCATCTATGCGATCGTCTATTATGGTATCGGTTATCGAAAGACGGTGGTGATGGACAATCTGCGGCATGCGTTCCCCGAAAAACCGGAGGCTGAACGTGTCGTTATCGCGAAAAAATTCTATCATAATTTCATAGATTCCTTTGTAGAGGTGATCAAACTGGTATCGGCCGGCGACCGCTGGTTACACAAGCGATTTACGGTAGACGTGCGCGTGTTGGATGAATTATATGCTACGGGTAAGAGTTGCCAGATGCACCTGGGGCATACTTTCAATTGGGAGTGGGGGCAGCTGGTGATGACGGAGCTGACGCGATACAAGATACTGGTCGTATATATGCCCATCGGGAGTAAGATGTTCGAGAAACTTTTCTACCGGCTTCGCACGAGAAGCGGGAATGCTTTTCTACCGGCCCCTAAAATGAAGGAAGCCATCGTGCCTCATCTTTGTTCGCAATATTTGCTGGGCCTGGTCGCGGACCAATGTCCGGGTAATACACATTCGGCATACTGGATCGACTTTTTGGGACGCCCGGCTCCTTTTGCCAGCGGCCCCGAAAAGGGGGCGCGCAACGGGCATCTGCCGGTGGTATTTGCTTCGATCGAGAAGCCGCGGCGTGGTCATTACCATGGAACTGTGCAGCTCGCCTGCATGGATGCCGCGGCGTTGCCCGAGGGCGAGCTTACCCGGCTGTATGTGCGATACCTCGAATCGGTGATCCATAGCCGGCCGGATATGTGGTTGTGGAGTCACCGGAGATGGAAACATGCCTGGAAGGACGAGTATGAGGCGATGAGGATCGACGAGGGCGGAATGGGGCCGATGTGACCTGTGCGGTTTATGCGGGTGGGGCTTATGCTGGACACCGCCGCTATGGCTTATGCGGATCGAATATTTCCTATATTAGCAGGATGAAAAAGATACAACGATTGGCCATGGCGGCGCTGATGCTGGCGGCCTTGCCGGTGTCGCAACTGACTGCGCAAACGGCTTCCAACTATGACCCGCACGAGCTATTCGGTCCCTATTTCTTCAGAACCGATGGTAATGAAATTCGCAGCGCGAGCGGACAACCGGGGCCTAAATATTGGCAGAACCGGGCCGACTACCTGATCCGTGCCACGCTCGACGAGCAAGACACCACGATCAATGGGGAGGTTACGATCGACTACACCAACAAGAGCCCGGATAAGCTGGATTTTCTGTGGCTGCAACTGGACCAGAACCTGTTCCGTCCTGACAGCAGGGGAGCAGCGACGACGCCAGTCACCGGCGACCGTTTCGACGTAAAGGGTTTTTCGAAGGGCGGTTACCATATCGAAGCGGTGGAGGTAACATACGATACGAAAAGCTATGCCGTTGCCCCGGTGATCAGCGACGCCCGGATGCTGGTGCGGCTACACTCGCCGGTGAGGGCCAATGGCGGTAAGGTTAGAGTGAAGGTGAAGTATAGCTTCGCGATCCCTGTGTATGGGGCCGACCGGATGGGCCGGCTAGCCACCAGGAATGGCATCGTCTACGAGCTCGCGCAATGGTACCCGCGCATGTGCGTTTATGACGACGTCGAGTCCTGGAATACGCTTCCTTATATGGGTCTGGGCGAGTTCTATTGCGAGTACGGCAATTTCGACTACTACCTGACGGCCCCGGCCGAGATGACGGTGGTAGCGTCCGGCGATCTGCAGAATCCCCAGGAGGTGTTGACTGCCCGGGAGATCGAACGTCTCGCAAAGGCCCGTAGGAGCGACACAACGGTCATGATCGTCAAGCCCGAAGAGGTGGGTCAGCCTTCGAGCCGCCCCAAAACAACGGGTACCCTTACCTGGCATTTTAAAATGAACAATACCCGGGACGTTTCCTGGGCCGCTTCGAGGGCATTCATCTGGGATGCCGCCAGGGTCAACCTGCCTTCCCGGCGTCCTGCGATTGCCCAATCGGCGTATCCCATAGAGTCGGCAGGGAAGGACCGCTATGGCCGCTCCACCGAATACCTCAAGCGCAGCATGGAGATCTATTCCGATCTCTATTTCGAATATCCCTGGAACTCCGCCGTTAGTGTGGCCGGGGTAGCGCTGGGGATGGAGTATCCAGGGATCATCTTTTGCAAATCGGATCTGATGAATGGCGATCTCTGGGGGGATGTTACTCATGAGATCGGTCATAACTGGTTCCCCATGATAGTGGGCTCGAATGAACGCCGGTTCATGTGGCAGGATGAGGGTCTGAATACGTTTATCAATCAATTTTCGACACGGGGGTTCGGCAACGGTGAATATTATCGTAAGCCCAACCCGGAATTCATGTATCGCATATTTTCGAAAGAGAAAGATCCGCTGATGACGCCGCCCGAGGCCATGAACCTGAAAGGCTATGGGGCATATTATTTCAAGACTGCCGCGGGTTTGAATCTTCTTCGCGACGTGATCGTCGACAGTAATCGTTTCGACTATGCATTCCGGCAATATATCCACCGCTGGGCGTTCAAACATCCACAGCCGGACGATTTCTTCCGGACCATGAACAGCACGATGGGAGAAAACCTCGACTGGTTCTGGAAAGAATGGTTTTTTACCACTGACAAGCTCGACCAGGCCGTTACTTCCGTGAAATATGTGGATGGCGATTCTACCAAGGGCGCGCTGATCACCATCGATAACCTGGATAAGATGGCGATGCCTGTCATCGTCAAGGTTGGCGATGCTTCCGGTAATTTCCAGGTCGTCAAGCTCCCCGTGGATATTTGGGAACGGGGTGGAAGCTGGACCTTCAAATATCCTTCTGCAATGAAAGTAACGTCTGTCGAACTCGATCCGGAGCATGTGTTGCCGGATGAGAACCGGGCGAACAATGTCTGGAAAGGCCAGTAGCTCCGGTGCGGCCATCCACAAGGTAAAGAAGCGGCCTGCGCCGGGCCGGCGCAGGCCGCAATCTTAGTATACTTTCACCATGCGGTAGAGGACCCTATGCGGTTCACCGACTACGCCGCTTGCCTGCATGGCTTTCTTCAAGGTATCCGATTTGTAGAAAGCGAAGGCTTTGGCAGAGTCCGAGATGGATGTTACCACGCCTACCATTTTATTGTTGTCGAGGTCATGTCCGACGACCCTGTCCATGATACCGTTGTCGATACGTTGCTGTTTGCCGTCTTCGAATGCCTTAAACCAGGCATCCCAGTCTTTGACCGTCAGGGTGGTCACGCAACGGATGTTGGAGCCGGTATTGGCGGTATCCTGCCAGGTTTCTGTAAAAATGGAGAATTCCGGGGCGCCGATGACCCCGCCTTTTTTCATCGCCGTCTTGAGGCCGGGATCTTTGGCGAATGCTTTGGCTTTGGCGGTGTCATCGACTTTGGTGACAACCAGGACCATATTAGAATCGTCGACGGCGCGGCCGATGACATAATTGTGTATGCCAAAGGCCCTTC
>DASZOW010000517.1:0-2684 GCA_035550615.1 Puia sp. | reverse complement strand
TACGGGGAGGATACCTATTCCCGTGATGGACCCGGCCTTCGACTCGACCTGGTCGGGATCGTCGATCCGTTGTCCCAGCATCTGGTAGCCGCCACAGATACCGATGATGGTCTTTTGACGGCTGTGGGCCCGCCGGATAGCCTCCACGACGCCCGTGTCATAGAGGGTTGCCAGGTCTTCGATGGTGTTCTTGCTCCCCGGCAGGATGATGATATCGGCTTTTTCGATGTCTTCGGGCCTGTGGCTGTAATAGAGATTGACGCGGTGGTCCCGGCCGAGATGATGGAAGTCGGTGAAGTTGGACAGGCGCCGGAGGAGGACGACTGCTATGTTGATCTTGCCATTGGCGTATGTTCTTCTTTTTTCGGTGGCACCGATAGCATCTTCTTCTTCGATAAAAATATCGCGGAAATAGGGTATGACGCCTACTATGGGTACGCCGCAAAGTTCCGCCAGCCGGGTCCTGCCGTCATCGAACAGCCGGGCGTCGCCCCTGAATTTGTTGATGATGATGCCTTTGATACAGGCTCTTTCTTCAGGGCTCAGCAGGGCCATCGTTCCGTAACAGCTGCCAAATACCCCGCCTCTGTCGATGTCGGCGATGAGGTAGGTAGCGGCGCCGGCGGCCATGGCCATCCGCATATTGGTGATGTCGAGGTGCTTCAGGTTCAATTCGGAAATGCTGCCTGCCCCTTCCATTACGATGGGCGTATAACGGGATGCCAATCGATGGTAGGCATTTTTTACCTCTATGAAAAGGGCTTCGCGGTCACGGGCAAGAAAATATTCCGCCGCCGAGGAATTACCGGCGGGTTTGCCATGGAGGACGACCTGGGCGTGTCGATCGGTGGTAGGCTTCAACAGCACGGGGTTCATGTCCGTATGACAGGGGATGCCGCAGGCTTCGGCCTGTACTGCCTGGGCGCGTCCTATTTCCAGGCCTTCGGGGGTAGCATAGCTGTTGAGGGACATGTTCTGCGCCTTGAAGGGGGCGGGGTTATAGCCGTCCTGCCGGAAGATCCTGCAGCATCCCGCGGTGATGACACTCTTCCCTACGTCGGAGCCTGTGCCTACAAACATGATGGACCGAAGCGCTTTTTTTGCTTGCATTGACTTACCTATGCATTGACTGCCAGCGGCAGGGTTCAGTTCATGCTTTTCACCCGAAAGCAATGAATATCGAATGATGCGGGCAGGTCTTCTGGCTTATGTCGTTCCGGCCCGCCTTCCCGTCCCTGGGGACAGTGGTCTGAAGTTGGCCGGAGTGGGAATGACATTTACAGCTACGGGGATAGCGCCGGAATAGCACCGGACTTCCCTTTTAATCCGCCAAACGAACCGGGGTTCGTTGTCCAAAGGACATTTGCGGAACCAGCATCTGCCACGAAGGTAAGTTAAGGGAGTCTTTCTACAAAACGGCTGCTCATCCAGCCGTAATAATGGGTATACTCGTCGTCGAGGTCCCAAAATCTGTTGAATTCGAGATGAAAGGCGGGCTCCATCTCCACCAGCCACCATTCCCTGCCCGTGGCGTCTTTTTTATAGGCCCAGGCGACACCCTGGAAGCCGGAAGGATATTCGGCCATGATATTTCCCCTGCTGCTGTCTCTCGAGTCAAAATCTACGTAGGTTGGTACTTTCATGCTGATCTCGGGGGCATAACGGAGAGCATAATTTGGATTGATCGTTTTGAATCGTATGGGTTGGTCGAAGAAGCCATCCGGATAAGTATAACCACTTTCACGTATGCTGGAGCCTACAATAATGCCTCGCTGTCTTGTCAGCTTACAATGGAAGAGCGAGTCAACGGAGTATTGCCGCTCGAACTCTACGGTAGGGTCACAACAGCCAGGGTCATACACGACAAAGGAAGATACCTTTCCTGCAGTGTATTGTAATTCGAGCAATTCCTGATAGGTAGAGAACGCTTTCCGGAACTTTTTCTTTTCATTTATAAAGAAGTCGACGAAGGCGCCTTCGCCGCCGCTCCATCCTTTATAAATGACATCCGGCAGGTTGTCTCCATTGAGAGACACAAAATGGAGGGAGGATGTAAATTTTGAGGATTCCAGGTACGCCGGGTTTAGCTGCGAAGCATAGATCTTTTTAAAGGTCCGGACGACGGAGTCCTTGTACCGCTGTGATAGGTTCAGCTCAATATTTTCCCATTTGAAGGGCTTTGAAGGCTGTTTGATAGCATAAGGGAAAGGTATGGAATCCCTTACCGGTGCATATAGCAGGTGTAGGGCAATGATAAGGTAGTACATGGTTGAAAGGGTTGCCTCAAAATACATAATTTACCGACACGCCCCCCAAATAATTTACCGTGGGTGCGGCATTGTAATAGCGGGCGGGCGGCGCCGCTGCATTGATATCATTTCCGAGACTGTACCGGGTATTGAAGAGGTTGTCGCCGGCTGCATAGATGTCCAGCTTCCATTTTGGGTTCAGCACTTTTCTGTAACCCACGCGGGCGCCCAGCAGATTATAAGAACCCGCATAGGCCGTATTGGCATCGTTGAGGGCGATGCGATCCGCGTAGGTGAAGGTGACATTCGTGTAGAGGCCGCATCGCAACAGGACGTCGGCGCCCGCTACCACTGCCTGTGGAGGCACGCTGGGCAGGCGGTTGCCGGAGTAATCATGGCCCATGGTGGAGAAGTCTTTGTAGTGGAAGTCATGCC
>DASZOW010000516.1:0-5378 GCA_035550615.1 Puia sp. | reverse complement strand
GGATCCAATGTAAATCAATGAAATATAGCAAAACATTAGAGGGAAAAATAGCATTCCGGATTGCGCGCAAACGATCCCCTCTTTTGTTACGCGAAGATTTCGACGATCTAGGCGGATATGATCAGGTGGGTAGGGCTTTATTGTCGCTCATTAAGAAAGGAAAACTGGTCAAGATCGGCTATGGATTGTATGCCAAAGCAAGGGTGTCTTCGCTCACTGGCAACGCCGTGCCGATAGAATCGCTTCCGGCGCTGGCGCAAAGGGCATTGGACAGATTGGACGCAGCTCCGGGACCTTCCCAGGCGGCGATCGATTACCAAGAAGGGCGCTCAACCCAAGTGCCTACCGGTCGGTTAATCAGTGTGAACAAACGAATCAGCCGAAAGATCGGCTACAACAATATAGCCGTGAGCTATGAACGCCGTCCCCGATAAAGCTGTGATCCAAGAAGTAGCCCTCGAACTGGGCCTAGACCCTGCCTTTGTCGAGAAGGACTGGTATGTCGTGCAACTCATTCGGGAGATTAGCAGCTCAAAATTGCTCGGGGCACAAACAATCTTCGCTGGTGGTACAGCATTATCCAAAGCCCATCGTCTACTCCAACGATTTTCCGAAGATATCGACTTTCGGCTGAGCCTTCCCCCAGATGCATTGGCATCCAGAAGCCGACAAAGGAACTTACTGTCTGCGATCCGAGATCGCCTTTACCAGTTGATCACCGCCCGATTTTCGCCAGGCGCCGTAAAATGGAAGTCCAGAGATGAGAACAAATATTTCGCATTTGAAATAGAATACCCTACTGCTATGGGATATTCGAATGCACTTCGGCCCCACCTTCAAATCGAATTTACAGTGGCTCCTCTCTTCCTTCCGTCCTTGCTCCGACCAGTGGCTTCTTTTATTGCAGAGTTGACAAAGAGCGGTCCGGAGGTGCCGGAGATTGCATGCATCGATCCTGTAGAGAATGCCGCTGACAAATTGAGCGCACTCATTTGGCGAGTTCCTGACAGGGTCAGACTACCGGAAGACGATGATCCCGATCTTGCCCGGCATATTCATGACCTGGCCGCCTTGCAGCCGTATGCCATTGTTCACGCCGCTTTTCGGCGCCTTGCGATAGCCACAATCAAGCAAGATGATGACCGTTGTGAAAGAATCAAAGGAACTCCATTGAACAAAAAGATTCAGCTTCTGTTCGAAATCCTAACGACCGATGCTAACTATCGGATGGAATACACTCGTTTCGTCCATGGAATGTCCTATGCAGCAAGTGGTGTTCCTCCCTATGACGAGGCGATCTCCAAGCTAAAGACGTTGACAGATCATCTGTTGTAAAATCTTGCACGCTGAGGAACCGGCTCCCCATGCCAGCTGGCAGGCTTACCGAGAGGTGGTGGCATGGGTTGTGCCATTGTAATCTGAACGATTTATTCACTTACGCTTAAAATAATTGTTATGGATAAGAGAAAGCAAAATGCCACCGATAAAAATAAGAATGGCAATAGCGGAATGGATTCGATGAATAAGACGCCCAACCGGAACAATAGCCAGGATGAAATGCGCCAGGCAAAAATGGATGAAGAGAAAGAATTAAGGGATGAGGCTTCGATGCCCGAAGATCCGGACCCGGTGCTTGACGAGCAGGATCTGGAGGATAACCAGCTATCGGACGAAGAGGCCGATAACATCGAATGGGATCCGCAATCGGCTAAGAACAGAAAATCGGGATTATAGATTTTGATTGTGGTGGGGCGGATCAGGAGCGACGGGCGGATGCTTAGCCCTCCGCGAGGCGTTTTAGCAATTCGTCCTTGCGCCGGGTGGAGACTTCGATCTCGGTATTGTCCATCATGGATACCGAGCCGCCCTTGCCCTTGTTGTAGCTTCGGATACAAGCGAGGTTGATGAGATGGGAGTTGTGGACGCGAAAAAAATGGTGCTCGGTCAGCAGCTCTTCGAACTCCTTGAGGGTTTTGGCAACGGTGAGCTTCTGGCCATTGGTAAGGAAAAGGGATGTATAGTTGATATGACTCTCGCACCGGATGATCTCGTTGATGGGCACATAGAGCAGCCCGCGGACGGTGGGTACGCAGATGCGTTTCGGCAGACCAGGGGTGTTCCTGAGATTGTGAAACAGGGTCTCGAATTTCTGTGCGATCTCTTCCCTGGACCGTTTCTGTTCGAGCTTTGCGACGGCCTGCCGCAGGTCATCCGGGTCCACGGGTTTTAGCAGGTAATCGACGGCGCTGAACTTGAAGGCCTGTACCGCATATTTATCGAAGGCGGTGACGAAGATGACGTCGAAATGGACAACAGGCAACCGTTTGAGGAGATCGAAACCCGACTCCTGTCCCAGCTGGATATCCAGGAAGACGAGGTCGGGACGCAACCGGGAAATCGCCGCCCGGCTTTCTTCCAACGAGCGAAAGGCGCCGTGTAGCCGGATGACGCTGCTGCAATTGCTGGTCAGCAAGTCTGTGAGATGACGGATGCAGTGGGCTTCGTCGTCGATGATGATGGCGTCGATCATGGTTAATATTTTAACTCCAATGGTAGCCGCAGCTCGACTCTTGTGCCTTTGGGCAGATCGAAGATCTCGACACTGGCCTGCGTCCGTTTCATCCTATTAATGATATCGATCCGCTCCCGGGTGATCCCCAGCCCCATGGATCGCCGGCCGACGGACCGCTTTCCGGCCGCCTGTTCTCTACCGATGCCGTTGTCTTCCACGATATAATTGATCATGCCGTCCTCCTTGCGGATACGGATCGAGATGCGGCCTTTGCCGTCCCCTACCCCTTCGGGCCCCGACAGTCCATGCCAGATGCTGTTCTCTACGAAAGGCTGCACGATCAACGGCGGCACCAGCGTTGTCTCGGCGTCGATCTCCTGGTCCACGCTGATCTCATAACATAGCTCATTGGTCAGCCGCAGGGCCTCCAGTTGGATATAGGTCTCCAGCACCTTTAGGTCCTCGGCAATCGGGATCTCCGGGCGTTCCGAGTTTTCGAGCACCTGCCGGATCATTTTGGCGAATTTGATCAGATAATAATTTGCTTTGTCCGGCTGATGCTGCGAGATATAGTCGCTGATGGAGTTGAGCGAGTTAAAAATAAAATGCGGATTCAACTGCAGCCGCAGCACCTTCATCTCGGTGTCCGCGACCTTGGCTTTCAGATCGGCCTCCCGGCGCTTCTCCTCGGCGTCTCTGCGCCGCTTATACAGCAGGAAACCATAACAGCCGACCAGCATCAATAAGAGTGATCCGGCCAGCACACCTCTCTTTATAAGGCTTTGCTTGGCTATCTCGGATTTTGCCAGCGCCTCCTTTTTGTCCTGTTCCGCCTTTAAGGCGGCTTCTTTTCTTTGGAAATCGAATTGCAATTCCTTCTTTGTAAGGGCGTCCTTTTTCTCGGCGTTTGAGACGCTGTCACGGAAAAGGATAAACTGTTTGTAGGCATCCAGGGCCTTAGCATAGCGGCCGGTCTTCTCCGCCACCCGATACAGGTTCTCCCAGGCATTGGCCTGCCACTCGACGGAATGCAGCCGGCGCGCCATCGCCAACGATTCGAGCGAATATTTCTCCGCATTGGCATATTCGCCCTGGTCAAGGAAGAGCTTGCCTGTCTCGTTTAACGCCGAAGCCTTTGCATCGTAGTTCCCTTCCCGGTCCGCCAGCGTCATGCATTGGCGGAAATAGGCGAGCGCACTGTCTATGGGTCCCTTCTTGCTATAAAAGATGCCCATATTGTTCAGCACGATCGGGATAAAATAGTTGATGCCGCCACGCCGGGCGATATCCAGCGCCTCCCGGTTACAGCTAAGCGCCGTATCCTGTGCGTTCAGCTCGCTATAGACAGTAGCCAAATTTACCAGGGCGATGACCTCCTCCTTAGCCGATCCGGCTTCCCGGGCAGTTGCAAGGAACTGGCGGTAATAATCCAGCGCCTTTTCATATTGCTTCAGATCGCTGTAGATGTTGGCTAAATTATTGAACAGGCTGGCATCCAGCTCGCGGTTGTTCAGCGTCCGCGATTCGCGCAATGCTTTTAGATACCAGTCCATGGCGGCAGTGTTGTCGGAGAAGACATAATAGACATTGCCCTTCTGGCGTTGGGCAAGCGCGATCCCTTTGGTCCATGGCAGACTATCGGCGATCTCCAATGCCTCGTCGGCATAACGCATGGCGGTACCGGGATCGGTATAGACGATGGCGTCGGATAAACGGAGGAGGGTGGTGATCCTGTTGGAGTCCCTCGCCGGGTGGATCTGCAGTTGGCGGGCAAGGGAATCGGCAGGCTGTGCGACGGCGGTTGCCCTGACAAGCAGGACTATAAGCAGGGATCGTTTTAGGATTTGCATTGTTAGTCTGGGGTAGAGTAAGTTAAGCAATTTTCACCGCTTTTGGCGCAAATAATAAATGGTTATGGTTGGGGCGATAAATGCCTCTTGCCGAGGGGTTCTCCACCATTTAGATTTGAACAAAAGTCAATCATGAAAAAGATACTGCTGTTTATGACATTTGCGATCCTGGCCTATAGCGTCCGCTCTCAACAATTCGTAAAAGGAACCAACATTCTCGGCGCCGGCATTGGTCTCGGCAGCTCGATCCTCAGCTATTCGGGCGCGTCGCAGACGCCGGCCCTCAGTCTACAATATGAACGAGGCGTCTGGGATGCGGGTCCGGGCGTCGTCAGCCTGGGCGGTTATGCGGGTTATAAGGGATATTCCTATTCGGGTAAGTCCGCCGGATATAGCTTCGATGAAAAATGGCATTATACGGTCATCGGGGTGCGGAGCGCTTATCACTATAATGGATGGGATCTGGCCAAGCTGGATCTGTATGCCGGGGTGATGCTTTCCTATAATATCCTCAGCTATTCTTACAGCGATAACGCGGGGACGAGTGTCGCCAATGCGGGCGCATACGGTAGCGCGGCCGGCTTTAGCCTGTATGTCGGCGGCCGGTACTTCTTCAGCGAGCATTTTGCCGCCCTGGCGGAGCTGGGGTATGGAGTCGCGTTTCTCAATGTCGGTGTGGCAACGAAATTTTAATATTTAATTCTTAGCGTTATGAAAAGCAGGTTTCTCCTGGTGTTGTTGGTTGCGGGTTTGGTTTTGCCTTGCTGTAAAAAAAGCGGCGGCAACGGCGGCGGCGGTGGCGACGGCTACTATATGAAGTTCAAATTGAATGGTGTGCAGATAGATTTCGAAAGCCAGCCGATTGCCGGCATCTCGTACAGCAAGCCGGACAGCCTTTATACCTGTGTGCTTGTGGGCTATAAAGACGTCAACAGCGGGTTGAAGAATGCTGTCACGATCACGATCTTCAGCAATAGCGCCATCGCCGCGGGCGCCAGCTATAACGATCCGGCCAA
>DASZOW010000515.1:0-3663 GCA_035550615.1 Puia sp. | reverse complement strand
GGCCTGTCGTCGAGCTCCGCCGATGTGCTGAGCGTTTTGTCGCTTGTCAACGATTATTTGGGAACGGGTCTATCCGCCGGTGAGCTATACCAGATCGCAGCCCGTGTAGAGCCTACCGACCCGTGTCTTTCCAACGACATTGTCGTTTTTCATCAGCATATTGGCCGTCCGGGCGCGGTCATCGAGATGCCGCCGGTGACCCTTTTGTATTTCGATGCTGCCCCGGGGCGCCAGGTCGATACGCTCGGGATGCGCCGGCGCCGGATGGATGGCGAAGGCAAGTTCTTTGCATGGCTGTTGCAGCGGCTGGTCCGCGCGGCCAAGGCGGGCGATTACGAGGTGGTTTTCGATGCCATTACGTCGAGCGCCGAGTACAACCAGACGATCCTGCCGCTGCCGGGTTTCGGGGACTATTACCGGCTGGCCATAGCCGCCGGCGCGGGGCTGATGGTGGCGCACACTGGGACGATCGCCGGCCTGCTGGTGAGACCGGGGCAGGAGAGTGAGCTGCGGCAAAGACTCGAAGCAATGGTGGGGAGCAGACGGCGAATGAAAAGCCAGCCCGGAGAACAGCGCATGTACCGGAGCGAGCAAGCAGCGGAGCGGCCTGGAGACACCGTTTTTGTAGAACACTATTTTTCACCATATTATCCCGACCTATGCCACGTTTTCCCCGCCCGTTGATGTTTGTCGGGACGGCTTCCGATGTCGGCAAGAGTGTCATCACTGCCGGGTTCTGCCGTATCCTTTTGCAGGACGGCTATCGGCCGGCCCCCTTCAAGGCGCAGAATATGAGCCTGAACAGCTATGTGACGCCGGAGGGTCTGGAGATCGGTCGCGCCCAGGCGGTACAAGCCGAGGCCGCGGGCATCCCCTGTTCCAGCGATATGAACCCCGTGTTGCTCAAGCCTACCGGTGACACACATGCGCAGTTGGTCCTGCATGGCAAGCCGGCGGGCAACCAGAGCGCCTACGAATATTTCATGGGAAAGGACAGGAAGGCGCTTTGGGATGAGGTGCGCAAGGCCTACGACCGGCTGGCACGCCAATATGATCCGGTGGTCATGGAAGGCGCGGGGAGCATCTCCGAGCTGAACCTTAAAAAACGCGATATCACCAATATGCGGATAGCGCTGCATGCCAGGGCCGATGTGTACCTGGTGGCGGATATCGACAGGGGTGGGATATTCGGCAGCGTATATGGGACGATAGCCCTTCTTCCGCCGGAGGAAAAAGCGCTGATCCGCGGCGTCATCGTCAACAAGTTCCGGGGTGATGCGCGGCTTTTCGAGGACGGGCGGCGGCAGCTCGAATCCCTCACCGGCATACCCGTGACCGGCGTTCTTCCTTTTTTCCGCGACATCCATATCGAAGAAGAAGATTCAGTGGCGTTGCGGCACCGGCCGCGGGAGCATAAACCCGGCGCCGTGAATATCGCCGTTGTGCGTCTGCCGCATCTGTCCAATTTCACCGATTTTGCCGCTTTAGAAAGGACGACCTTGCATGTATACTATACCGAGGACCCGGTGGAGCTGGGGCATGCGGCGATCATTATTCTCCCCGGCAGCAAGAACACTATCGGGGATCTGCTCTATATCCGGGAACGTGGGCTGGACAAGGCCATCTGCGCGGCGGAAGCGGCGGGGGCCGCGGTAGTAGGCATCTGTGGCGGGTACCAGATGATGGGGCTGACTGTTGCCGATCCCTACGGGGTGGAGGGAGAGCCCCGGACGGCCGAGGGTCTTGGGTTGTTGCCTGTGCATACTGTGCTGGCAAAAGAGAAGACGACCGTACGGCGCCGGATGCGATATGGCGCGCCAGACGGGCCGTGGATCGAGGGATATGAGATACACATGGGGGTAACGGAGACAGATAGCCGCCCGCGGCGGCCGCTCAATTTTCCGGACCATGATGGGGAGGCGGCTGATGGTTACCGGCTATCCGGGTCCTGCTGGGGGACCTATCTGCATGGCATCCTGGACAACCGGGTGGTGGTGGAAGAGCTGTTGCACCGGGCGGGGATCGAGGGGGTACAGTTACCCGACTACCGGGCATTCAAAGAAAGACAATACGACCGACTGGCGGATCATCTCCGGCAGCACCTGGATATCCATTCCATATACAAGCAATTAGCCCGATCATGATCGATGGACATGGCGATGACGCCTGGAAATACCCTGTGCCCATATACGCCGACTTCAGCTCGAATGTGTTATACGGTGAGCTCGACGATGGGTTGCTCCGCCATATACGGGAATGTGTGGGCGCCGTGACGCATTATCCCGAAGCCGGGGCCCGTCGGCTGCAAGCGGCCGCGGCGAATGCCTATCGTGTGGACGATGAGCAGGTGCTGGTGACCAATGGGGCCACGGAGGCCATTTACCTGATCGCACAGGCATTCCGGAAGCGGCAGGCGACGATCTATGTGCCGGCATTCGCGGAATATGAAGATGCCTGCGCCGCCCAGGAGATGAAGATCGTATTCAGAGACTGGGAAGAGCTGAGGACCGGCAAGATCGCGGATGAGGGACTCGTCTTTTTATGCCATCCCAACAATCCGACAGGCGCCGGTTTGTCCCTGGAGTTCCTGCGGAACTGCCGGAATGCGATCGTCGTAGTTGACGAATCCTATATCGAGTTCACGCGGGCGGCATCGAGTATCGTTCCCCGGCTGCACGAGCTCCCCAACGTGCTGGTGCTGCGATCTTTGACGAAGGCTTATCGCATCCCTGGCCTCCGGGTGGGTTTTGTCGTTGGCGCGGCCCCGCTGGTGGCGCGGCTGCGAGCTTTGAAGATGCCGTGGTCGGTGAACCAGCTGGCGCTGGCAGCCGGGACGTATATTTTCGACCATCCCGAAGATTTCAAATTGCCGGTGGAGCAACTGCTGGCCGAGACGGCCGCATGGCGGCAAGAGCTGCGCGAGGCTACCGGCTGGACCGTCCACCCGACGGATACCCACTATTTTTTGATCGACACACCGGCGCCGATGAAGATGCCGCTGCTGATACAATATGGGCTGCTGGTACGCGATGCCTCGAATTTTCGCGGATTGGAGCGGGCTGTGATCCGGGTTGCCTGTCAAAGCCGTCAACATAACCAATTACTCACCGAAGCCTTACGAGCATGCGCACAGACTGGGAGGTGATCGTGCCTTTGGCGGCGGGATACCTGGCAGATCTCGTATTTGGCGATCCGCGCGGCTGGCCGCATCCCGTGAGAGCTTTCGGTGGCGCCATTGCATTAGGCGACAGGATGCTGAACCGGGGCCGGCATCGGCTTTTCAAGGGCGCGCTGCTGGTGGCCGTCCTCTGCGGTCTCGTGTATGGCGGCAGCTGGTTGAGTTTCGCGGCTTTGCGGCAGTGGTGGCTACCCGGCTATTATACAATCAGTAGTGTTTGCGTGTTCTACTGTCTGGCAAACCGGAGCCTTTTACAGGAGGGGCAAGCCGTGCTCGATGCCCTCAGGCAGCAGGGGCTCGAGGCGGGCCGGCAGCGGCTATCATGGATCGTAGGGCGGGATACGGCACAGCTTACCGAGCAGCAGGTGAGAACGGCGGTGCTCGAGTCGATGTCGGAGAATCTGAGCGATGGGGTGGTGGCGCCGTTGTTATTCTATTGCGTGGGGGGCGTTCCTGCCATGCTGTTGTATAAGATGATCAATACG
>DASZOW010000514.1:0-3155 GCA_035550615.1 Puia sp. | reverse complement strand
GTTTCTCGAATACGCTGGTAAATGGACTATCCTGCTGGGTCTCACCTCCAATGCCGGCGCCAGAGACTTCGAGCTGCAACCCGCCGGCGATGGGCTGCTCTATGAAAAAGTGCTGAGAACAGCCGCCAGGTGGGGAAGCCCCGATAATCTGATGTACGTGATCGGCGCCACGCAGGCCGATGCCTTCACTCGTATCCGTCAACTGACGCCAGACCACTTCTATCTCGTCCCCGGCGTCGGCGCCCAGGGCGGCAGTCTCGAAGCCATCTCCAAGAAGGCCATGAACAAAGACGTCGGTCTGCTCGTAAATGCGAGCCGCGCCGTCATCTATGCTTCCAACGGGGAGGACTTTGCCGAAGCAGCCGGCCACGCCGCTAAGCAATATCAGCAGGAAATGAAGGGATATTTGCAGCAGGTTCCGGTTTAAACTCCCCCTCGCTTTTGGCGATCACCAGCGTGGCGACGCCGTTGCCGATGATATTGGTGATGGCCCGCGCCTCGCTCATGAACTTGTCGACGGCAAGGAGGAAGGCCAGCCCTTCGACGGGGATTTTCTGGATGGCCGTCAGGGTCGTGGCAAGCACGATGAAGCCGCTGCCGGTGACTCCCGCCGCACCTTTCGAGGTCACCATGAGGATTCCGAGTATCGTGAGCAACTCGCCGGTGGTCAGCGAGACATTGTATAGCTGCGCCAGAAAAATGGTGGCCATGCTCAGGTAGATAGACGTGCCGTCCAGGTTGAAGCTATAGCCTGTAGGAACCACGAGACCGACGACAGGCTGACTACAGCCCATCCGTTCCAGCTTAGCCATGAGGCTGGGTAGCGCCGCTTCGGAGGATGAGGTTCCGAGCACAATGAGTATTTCTTCCCGGATATCCTTGAGATAGGTCCAGACATTCAGCTTGAAATATCTGAGGATCGCGCCAAGCACTACAAACACGAAGATGATCATCGTGCCGTACATGGTCAGCATCAGCTTGGCGAGCGGGATCAGGGTGCGGATACCAAATTTCCCAACGGTGAAGGCCATGCCGCCAAAGGCTCCGAGCGGGGCCAGGTACATCACGTATTTGAGCAGCCGGAAAACGAATTTTGAAGCGAGGTCCAGCCAGTGGAGATATCGCCCGCGTTTCGATACCATGCTGAGTACGATGCCTACGATTATCGCGAGCACCAACACCTGCAGTGTCAGGTTGGTAGCAAAGAACTGTCCCCAGTCGAACCCATGGGCTCCCTGTTTTGCATATTTGGACGCATCTTGTATCGGCAAGCCTGTCTTGTCGATACGGCCGGGTTTTATGACGCTCGCCAGCAGGATGCCGATGCCGAGACTGAGCGTCGTGACCACTTCGAAATAAAGCAGCGACTTTATGCCGATGCGGCCTACTTTTCGCAAGTCGCTCATGCCGGCAATGCCATGGGTGATCGTCAGAAAGATGATAAAGGGGATAAATATCTTGATCAGCTTTACGAAATCGGCGCCGAGGAATTCTGTTTGGACGGCGATTGCCGGCGCAAAATAACCTAGCAATACGGCGGCTACCAATGCTACCAGCACCAATAGGGTCAGATGCCGTGATATCCAGGCGGAGATGGCGGCAAATGGATTCGCGGTGGTCCTCATACTAATTGCCCTAAGATATGGTAAAACCGGTATACGTCTTCAAAGGAGTTATACAGCGGGGCGGGACTGACCCGGATGACGCCCGGTTCACGATAGTCTACTATGACGCCTTGTTCTGCGAGCCGTTGCTGAATGTTCTTTCCGCGCTCGCCAAAATATAGCGACAGCTGTGCTCCCCGGCGCTTCGGTTCTGCCGGTGTGACGATATCGAATGGGGCGGCCGGGTTATTCGGGGCCGAGCCTGCGGGGCGGGACGCACGCAGTCCTTCAAGCAATGCATAGAGATACCCGGTAAGCCGTACGCTCTTGGCATGTAACCGCTCGAAACCTGCCTCCTCGAAGATGGCCAGCGAGGCCTTTAGACAGACCATATTAAAGACCTGGGCGGTGCTCATGCTCCATCCTTCTGCGGTAGGTTTGGGAAGAAAACCCTTGGGGCGGCCGAGGGAGGCCTGGCCGGTGGGCAGGCTTTGATTATCCTGCTCGAAACTTGCCATCTCGTCATTCCCCCACCAACCGCCTAATCGTGGCAGCGAGGTATCACGGACAAAACGCTCATGTAGGAAAGCCCCGCCGACGGCGCCTGGGCCACCGTTCAAATATTTATAAGAGCACCAGACGGCGAAATCTACGTCCCAGTCATGAAGCCGCAAGGACACATTGCCCACCGCGTGCGCCAGATCGAAACCGGCCAGCGCTCCGGCCTCATGCGCCGCAGCGGTAATTGCCGCCATATCGAATAACTGTCCGGTATAATAGTTCACTCCCCCCAGGAGCACCACGGCTAAGGAGTCCTTGTGCTCACGGATCGTTGCGACGATATCGTCTTCCCGGATCAGGCGTTCTCCCGGCCGCGGTCCCACCTCGATGATAGCCAAAGCCGGATCATATCCATGCCAGCGGACCTGGGTCTCTACGGCATATTGGTCGGAAGGAAAGGCGCCGGCTTCAACCAGCAGCTTATAGCGCCGGGCCGATGGCCTGTAAAACGACGTGAGCAGCAGATGAAGGTTTACCGTTAGGGCGTTCATCACGGTGATCTCTTCTTCGAGGGCGCCGGTGATCTTTGCGAGGGGACCGCGAAGCGCTGCGGGATATGTCATCCAGGGATTCCGCGCGTGCCAGTAGCCGTCGATGGCGATGTCGCGCCAGTCGACCAACTCCTGACGGATATAGTCCTCGGCTTCGCGGGGTTGGAGGCCTAATGAGTTGCCGCAGAAATAAATGAGCTTGCCACCAATGCCGCCGGGGGTGGTACGGGGAAAATAAAACCGGGAGCGAAAGCCATGCAGCTCATCCTCCCGGTCTTGCTTTTGGGCATAAGCCAGTGTGGGTTCGACTTTTTCGGGCATCAAGGTTCTTTGAATGCAATATAGGCATTTCCGCGGGTGGCGGGATGCCGGACGCCGAGGCTGCAGGAGTGTGCTGGACGGGATGGGGACCGAGGGGCCATGTGGGGGACGAGGGCCGGTGGGCCATGGGAGATTCCGGGCATGCCGGGCCCGGAGAGCGCCGCAGGGGTGGGCCGGG
>DASZOW010000513.1:0-6445 GCA_035550615.1 Puia sp. | reverse complement strand
TCACGGAGGACCAGTACAAATACGAGCTGGCGGATTATGTGGCGGCTTGTTCGGCCATCGCGGACCGACCGGTGCCGGTGGCCTACGAGGAAAATGCGCTGAAGGCCTTGATCGATACCTATAATCATTGCGGGGTGGTCGCCGGCAGTAAGGGGCGGGCCCGGGTGGTGCTGAATATCCTGTTAATGGGCGGCTATCTGCATTCCAACATACAGCCATCGGGTAATACGGATGCGGCTCATGCCGGCTGGCCGGTATTTTATGGCCCTATAGGAGGAGTGGGCGTTTTACTGCGACCCGGCAGGGGTAGTAAAGCGTTCAGGCGCTGGGGAGTATTGGTAGATTTTCTGTATGACCAGTTCATGCTGAACAGCCACCGGTTCCAAAAGAACTATTACCAGGCGTACACCGGCAAGATGGCTTTTTCGGAAGTCAGGGGCAATGTCCAGCTAAGGTACAGCTACCCGGTGGGCAATTTTCAGCCGTTCCTGGGTGTGGGGGTTTCCAATTCGTTGATATTCAATAATACTTCTTCTCAAAAAGTAGTTGACGCGGCGACCTCGTCGACGATCCGGCAGCCCCTGTTCGGGGACAACAATTACATGATCAGCTATCGTCCCGGGGGGTTTGGGGTAGTCGGGGTGGGTTGGAAGCGGTGGAGCCTGGAGGGCCGGTTCGAGCGGACGGCCTACCTGGTCAATACGACCACGGGCATCAGGGCGAGCGTAAAAAATATTTACGCGCTGGTCGCGTTTCGATTTTAAGATGATCCGCGCCCGGTGGATGGGCGCGATTAGCCGGCGGATGGCCTGGAGGTGAGCCGGTGGATGGCCTGGGGTTCCCCGGGTATTCGGCGGTTTTGTCGATCCGGTGCTTTAGCTTTGCGGCAAAATCGGCCTATAGGATCGTTGAATCATATTCTCACGCTTTTCAAGAAAGACCTTTTGCTGGAGGTACGGCAACAGTATACTTTCTATGGTGTCTTGCTCTATGTGGCCTCTACCATCTTTGTCCTGCATCTGGCCATGTGGGAGCCGGAAGGGACGGTGTGGAAGGGATTGTTCTGGATGATGCAGCTGTTCATCTGTGTCAATGCGGTAGCCAAGAGCTTTTTGCAGGAAGGCAGGGAGCGGTTGTTATATTTCTATACGATCGCGGGAGCGCGTGATTTCATCCTCTCCAAGCTGCTTTTCAATGCCCTGCTGATGGTGGTGATGAGCCTGCTGAGCCTGGGGTTGTTCATGCTGATGCTGGGTGATCCGACGACCGATGCCGTGTCCTTCCTGCTGATCAGCATGCTGGGCGGGTTCAGCCTGAGCCTGGTGTTCACGTTCCTGGCGGCTATTGCGGCGCGGGCGCAGCAAAGCTCGGCGTTGATGGCGATCATGGGTTTCCCGCTGGTGATCCCGCAGCTGCTATTGCTGAATAAGGCGTCGACGATAGCCTTTGAACATGTGTTGCAGGGGGGGCTTTTTTCGATGATCCTGCTGATCGTGGGGCTGGATGTGCTGCTTGTGGCGCTGGCCATCATCCTTTTCCCTTTTTTATGGAAGGATTGACAAGAGATGCCAGAGGCGTTACGTCCGCAAGTTTTTGTCTATTTTTGCACTCCATAAGGAGAGTATTGTATCAATAAGCCAGTTATATGCTTCGTCAGAAATGGTGGAAAATAGTTTGTGTTATAATGTTGCTGTATACGGTAGTGGCAGGGTTCCTGGGTAGCGTACCTGCGAAGCCCATCCTGAACGAGACGATCCGCAACCTTTATTTTCACGTAGCGATGTGGATGGCCATGATGATCACGTTCATCGTTTCGGTGATCTATTCCGTCCGGTATCTTCGCACCAACAATCATCTCGATGACATCTATGCGCTGGAATATGCGAAAACGGGCATCGTTTTCGGTATTTTGGGCGTGGTAACGGGTTCCGTCTGGGCAAGATGGACCTGGGGAGCTTTTTGGAGCAACGACCCAAAACAGCTGGGGGCCAGCATCGCTTTGCTGATCTACCTGGCCTACCTGGTGCTTCGCAATTCGATGACGGACCTGGATAAACGGGCCCGGATCGGCGCCGTATACAATATTTTTGCGTTTGCGATGTTATTTCCTACCATCTGGATCGTTCCGCGGATGGTGGAGAGCCTGCACCCGGGGGGAATGGGTAATCCGGCTTTCAATACAGATGATGTCGATGCCCGGATGCGGGCAGTTTTTTATCCGGGGGCAGTGCCCGGATGGACATTACTGGGAGTTTGGATCACGACATTGCGCATACGGCTTCAGCTGCTGGCGGAACAGCGCCTTCATTAGACACCAGAAAAGTTTATTCGGTAATGTATAAGAAAGTTTACATGTTCGTACTCCTTTTGGTCTGCCAGGCATTGGCATTGCCTTTATGGGCACAGGGAGACACTTCGGGCGCCAAGCCGGTGGAAATGGCCGACAAGTTGAGGGCAAACGGGAAGATCTATGTGGTAGTGGCGGTAGTTGTAGTGATCTTGTTGGGCCTGATCCTTTATGTGGTTCGGCTGGATCGGAAAATAAGCAGATTCGAGAAAGAATAATTGCCTTCGGGCGAGCCGCTTTCAGCGGCTCGAGGAGCTTAAAATAGTCAATCAAGGCGACCCGGAAGTCACACATCATGGGCGCTTTTAAATATGCACGCCAAATGGAATACAAATTTTTCGAAGCCGTTGAGAAAAGCTTTGATAAGGCAGCGGCCTTTACAACATGGGATCCCGGCATCCTCGAGCAGATCAAACAATGCAATGCGGTTTATCGGATGTTCTTCCCCGTTAAGATCGGGGATAAGATCGAGGTCATCAAGGCCTATCGCGTTCAGCATTCCCATCACAAGACGCCCTGTAAGGGCGGCATTCGTTTTGCACCCAGCGTAAACCTCGATGAGGTGATGGCGCTCGCGGCGCTGATGACGTTCAAGTGCGCGATCGTGAATGTCCCTTTTGGCGGCGCCAAGGGCGGGATCAGCATCGATCCCAAGAAATACACGCCCTATGAACTGGAAAAGATCACCCGGCGGTATACTTCGGAGCTGATCAAGAAAAATTTTATCGGGCCGGGTACGGATGTCCCCGCACCTGACTATGGAACGGGGGAAAGAGAAATGGCCTGGATCCTCGACACGTATATGAGCATGCGGCCGGGCGAGGTCGACGCATTGGGTTGTGTCACGGGTAAGCCGGTGAGCCAGGGCGGGGTCCGGGGTCGCAGGGAGGCCACGGGTCTGGGTGTTTTTTATGGCATCCGCGAGGTCTGTCACATGGACGAGATGATGGCCAGGCTCAAGCTGGCGCGAGGGGTGGAAGGCAAGCGAGTGGTCGTACAGGGCCTGGGAAACGTGGGTTATCATGCGGCGAAGTTCTTCAGGGAGGGCGGAGCCCGGGTCGTTGCGCTGGCGGAATATGAAGGCGCGATCATGAATCCCGACGGGCTTAATGAAGAAGAAGTATTTCAGCACCGGAAGAAGACGGGCAGCATCCTGAACTTCCCCGGCGCTACGAATATCCCGAATTCGGCGGCGGCATTGGAGCTGGATTGCGATATCCTGATCCCCGCGGCGCTGGAGAACGTGATCAATGGCGAGAATGCGCCGAGGGTCAAGGCCAAGATCATCGGGGAGGCTGCCAATGGGCCGCTGACGCCCGATGCCGATGAGGTCTTTGCCAGGAAGGGGACGCTCGTGGTGCCGGATATGTATCTGAATGCCGGCGGCGTCACGGTCTCTTATTTCGAATGGTTGAAGAATCTGAGCCATGTGCGGTATGGACGGATGGATAAGCGTTTCACCGAGAATATGAATACGCATATCCTCAACCAGATCGAAGGGCTGACCGGAAAGATGGTGACTCAAAGAGAAAGGGAATTCATCATGCATGGGGCGGATGAGGTCGACCTGGTCTATAGCGGGCTCGAGGATACGATGATCCTGGCTACCCGGGAGATCATGGAAGCCTGGAAGGCCAATCCCAGCATTCCCGATATGCGGACGGCGGCGTATGTGGTGGCCATCAATAAGGTGGGAACTTCGTATGCGGAACTCGGTATCTTCCCATAGGGGCCTGGGGCCGGAATAGGGCGCGGGACAGGCAGGCTCGGGGCAGACGAAGCTCGGAGCGGACGAAGCTCGGGGAAGGCGGTGCGCGGGCATGGAGCGAGGCCGGCCGTTTTTTTGTAACTTAGCCGCATGTCCGACAACACTACGCGTTTTAGCGACCGGGTGGAAGATTATATCAAATACCGGCCGCATTATCCCGAGGTTATCCTGTCCTGGCTCGAGGCGAATTATGGTTTTTCAGCGTCGTGGGAGGTAGCTGATATCGGGTCCGGCACGGGTATTTCCACGGAATTATTTTTGAGACATGGCAACCGGGTGTTTGCCGTAGAGCCGAATACGGAGATGCGGGAGGCGGCCGAGCGGCTGCTTGGCGGGTATGGCGGAAAATTCGTTAGTGTGGATGGAACGGCAGAGGCCACGGGGCTGGCGGCAGACAGCGTACAGCTGATCGTCGCGGGTCAGGCCTTTCATTGGTTCGACGCGGCAAAAAGCCGCGCGGAGTTTTTGCGCATCCTGAGACCAAAGGGAGTGGTCGCGCTCATCTGGAACGAAAGGCTGGTGGATTCCGTCTTCGAAAAAGAATATGACGCATTGATCCTCGAATATGGGAACGACTACAAGACGGTGGATCATCGCAATATAGACAATGTGAAGATCGGCGGATTCTTTGCCCCTGCTTCTCACGTATTAAAACAGTTCCCGAATGAGCAATGGTTCGACTTCGAAGGACTAAAGGGGCGGCTGCTTTCCTCTTCTTATATGCCCAAATCCGGGTCCGGCTATGTACCCATGTTGCGGGACCTGCAGCAGTTGTTCCAGCGGCACCAGCAGGGAGGGCGTGTACGGGTGGGTTATGATACCAAGATCTATTCCGGGGTACTGAAGCCATAGCCGTCGCGGGCACTTGCAGCGGCCGTCACTCATCATAGGCAGGCATTAGGGAAGCCGTCACTCATCAGGCATTGCGGCGGCCGTCACTCATCAGGCACTTGCAGCGGCCGTCACTCATCATACGCCGGCAGGGCGATGATCGATTCGAAATCGGTGGCGCCGCGGACGAAGGCGTGACATTCGCTGCCATTGGTAATAGTGATGTAACGAACGGGCGTGGCCATATTATAGCGCAGCACCTGCCACAGGACGCGGCTGTCGAGTTTTTCTTCCATGGATTTACATTCCACGAGCATCCAGGGCTGGGCCGCTTTATCGAATACGAGCAGATCGAAACGTTTGTTCAGCTCACCGAGCTTCATTCTTCTTTCCACGGCGATATAGGATGCGGGATAATTTTTGACGAGCAGCAGGTATTGGATAAAGTTTTGCCGCACCCATTCCTCGGGGGTTAGCCGCACCCATTGTTTGCGCAGCTCGTCCCAGATCTCTTCTTTCTTTTTCTCCGGCTCGCGGATCTTAAAGGGGTAGGATGGATAATAGATCTTGATCATGGCACAAAACTATTTGTTAAATTTACGGATAAATGAAAACTAAAGACGAGATCGTCAATAACTGGCTTCCCAGGTATACAGGTGAAAAGCTGGAAAATTTCGGGAAGTATGTTCTGCTGACCAACTTCGACAACTATGTGCATCTTTTTGCGGACTGGCACAATGTGGAGGTTATCGGGGAGCATAAGCCGATGCAGTGCGCTACTGCCGGGGATATTACCATCATCAATTTCGGGATGGGTAGTCCGGGCGCCGCGACGGTCATGGACCTGCTGACTGCCATCCAGCCAAAGGCGGCGTTGTTTCTCGGAAAATGCGGCGGGCTTAAAAAGCGAAACAAGTTAGGCGATCTGATCCTGCCGATAGCGGCGATACGTGGCGAAGGGACATCCAACGATTATTTTCCGCCGGAGGTACCTGCTTTACCCGCCTTTGCGTTGCAGAAGGCGATCTCGACCACGATCCGTGAGTATGCGGTGGACTACTGGACGGGGACGGTCTATACGACTAACCGGCGGGTATGGGAACATGACGAGACATTCAAAGAATATCTACAAAAGATCAGGGCTTATGCCATCGATATGGAGACCGCGACGATCTTCTCCGTGGGCTTTTTCAACAAGATCCCTACCGGGGCGCTTTTGCTGGTGAGCGACCAGCCGATGACGCCGGAGGGGGTGAAGACCGCGGAAAGCGATGTAAAGATCACGGCGGAGTATGTAGAAAGACATATCCGTATCGGTATCGATTCGCTGAAACAGCTGATCAACAATGGGCTTACCGTAAGACATCTGCGGTTCTAACGGTTGAAGCGGGCAATATGGCTTCCGAAGCGGTGCAACGGTTGATAGCGATCCCTTGTCAAAGCAGGAAAAGCAAGTATGATGCGCCGTATGATCCTTCCGGCCGCGATCCTTACAATAG
>DASZOW010000512.1:0-2769 GCA_035550615.1 Puia sp. | reverse complement strand
ATGAGCGCTAGCCCCGCCCGCTCCTAAGGCTTCCTTCTATCTAATGCAAAGCAATGTTGCGGCTACGATGCCGGCAGTCTCCGTACGCAGCCTGTTGGCGCCCAAACTGACGGGCCGGTAACCCGCTGCCAGAGCCGTTTCCACTTCTTTTGGCGATAAGTCGCCTTCCGGTCCGATAAGGATGAGCGACGCCGCCGGGGTTTGTTCACGAACGACACCCGCCAGATTATCCGTGGCGCGGGGGGCTTCCAGACAATGGGCGATATAGCGACGCGGCGCATCGACCTCGCGGATCAATTGCTCAAGGGACATGGGATCGGAAAGCACGGGCAGCCAGGTTTGCTGCGACTGAAGCATGGCGCTTACCAGGATATTCTGCAATCTTTGTTGCCGTATGGAGGAGCGTTCCGTCCGTTCGCAGAGCGTGGGAATGATGGCGCTGACGCCGATCTCGGTAGCTTTTTCCAGGAACCATTCGAACCGGGAACCGTTCTTGAGCGGGGAAATGGCAATCGTGGTACTTGTTGCCCGCTGGGGGCTGGTCAGGGCCGCGGTAATCGCCACGCGGCATTTCTTTTTGTGGTCGTCGACGATGGTGGCGGTAAGCAGGCTGCCTTTTCCATCGGTGAGCTGTAGCGCTTCGCCGCGCTGCATCCGCAATACCTGTACGGCATGCCGGGAATTATCTTCATCCAGGGTGAGCCCGGCGCTTGCCGGATCGTAGGTCGGGATATAGAAATATGGGAGTGCCATGGCTTCAAATGCCGTCAAATGCCGTTAAAAAGGCGCTTCGTCATCATCCATGGGTACATCCTTCATCCGGCTGCCGGCCTGGATATAAAGCCTGGCGCCGCCGCCTTCGTTATCCTGTACGGGCTTCCAGTTTCCGCCGGAAGGCATGCCGATGCCGCCGAAATCGTCTTCGCCGTATTCGGTGAATTTCTGGATATGCAGGAGAGCCCGGAGCTTGACCGTATCGAGTGACCCGTTACGATGTTTTGCTATCTTGACGTGGGTCTCCCCTTTATTGCTTTCGCCCATCTCGTTGGCGGTGATCCCATAGTATTCGGGACGATACAGGAACATTACCATGTCGGCATCCTGTTCGATGGCGCCGGATTCGCGGAGATCGCTCAGCTGCGGGATCTTCTCTCCTTCCTTGCGGGATTCCACCGCACGGCTCAGCTGGGAGAGGGCGATTATCGGAACCTGCAGTTCTTTGGCGAGGCCTTTGAGGGCGCGCGATATCTGGCTGATCTCCTGTTCCCGGTTACCATTCCTGTTATCACCGGCCCCGCTCATCAGCTGCAGATAGTCGATGATGATAAAGCCGACATTGTGTTTGTTCTTGAGCCGGCGGCATTTGGCCCGCAGCTCGAAGATGTTCAGGGCCGGGGTATCGTCGATAAAGATCGGGGCCTTGGCTAGCCGGTCGATCCCTTTCTTGTACAGCTGTTTCATTTCGTGCTCTTCGAGCCGGCCACGGGCGATCTTTTCCATAAAGATCTCGGCCTCGGCGCTGAGAATACGCTGGACCAGCTGGGCCGAGCTCATTTCAAGGCTGAAAAAGGCGACCGCAGTAGGTTTGGATGCGTTGAGGGCGGCATTACGGGCCAGGTTCAGGGCAAAGGCCGTTTTACCGACCGCGGGCCGTGCCGCGAGGATGATCAGGTCGGTAGGCTGCCAGCCGTAGGTGATCTTATCCAGGGACGCGAAACCGCTGGGTACCCCGGTGATCTCATCCTGCTTATGCCGGAGGTCTTCGATCCGCTGGATGGTTTTGACGAGGACGCTGTCGATACTGTCGAAATTCTTTCGGAGATGGTTGTTGGTGATCTCGAAAAGCTTGCTTTCCGCATCGTCGAGCAGATCGAATACGTCCGTGCTGTCCTCATAAGCGTCGCCGATGATCTCACCGCTGATGCGGATCAATTCCCGCTGGATGAATTTCTGAAGGATGATCCGCGAGTGCGTCTCGATATGCGCGGAAGAGACCACCGAATTGGTGAGCTTGGTGACATAATAAGCGCCGCCAACGATATCTAGCTCTTGTCTGACCTTGAGCTCTTCTACTACAGTGAAAATATCGATGGGCTGGCTTTTTTGCGCCAGGCTTTGCATGGACCGATAGATGCGCTGATGGCCTTCCAGGTAAAAACATTCGGGTTTAAGGATCTCCACTACCGTATCGAAAGCACTCTTTTCCAACATGATAGCACCTAACACGGCCTCTTCCAGCTCTTTGGCCTGGGGAGGTACTTTTCCATATACCATGGTGCTGAGATCCACAGAAGGTTTGCGTCTGACCTTGCTGCGATCCTTGTTCAGATTTAGGTTAGTGAGATCCATAAAAACCGTCCAGAATTATTTTGAGCCCGTTAAGAAATTGTTACGACAACATGAACTGAATGTTACCCCGTTTACCGGGAGGGCGAATATAGAACTCCTCAACTCGTTTAAAACATTTTTTCTTTTTGTTTCTTTATCCTATAGAAATTCACCCTGTTATCCACAGCCGGGAGGAGGTTACGCACAGTTAATACTGAGCTTTACACAATTTAAAAAAGTTTTCAGTCCTTTTGGGATTATTATACACACCGGCTGTGCAGAAGTATTTAGCGGCCAAAATTTTGCCGGCATACGAAAACCACAGAATGGGAGTTGCGGTGTTTTTGAGGACCGGCAGACGGGTTGTCTGCCGGTGTAAGCAAGCTATGGCGCGGGTTAGTGGCGTTGAGAGGATTGCCGGAAAAAGCCAGGATCGAGTCT
>DASZOW010000511.1:0-10569 GCA_035550615.1 Puia sp. | reverse complement strand
CGTGAAACGAAGGGATTTACCCCAAGTATGTAAAAGAGGCTGCTAAACCGGTGAAATGTTGCGCGAATCTGCAAAACGCATGTTGCAATGCCGGGGTTAAGCTTTTGTTAAACTGGATGAAGCGGGATGAACGGCGTGTATGCTTTTGACTTTGTATCTTTAACCAATGAAACTCTCAACTAAATTAATACATGCGGGCGTCGAGCCGGATCCGAGTACCGGCGCCATCATGACCCCGATCTATCAGACCTCGACCTATGTACAGTCCGCTCCCGGAGTAAATAAAGGTTACGAATATGCACGATCGCAAAATCCGACCCGCGCCGCCCTGGAATCCGCGCTGGCGCATATCGAGAACGGCCGGCATGGGTTGTGTTTCGGAAGCGGCGTAGCGGCTACGGATGCTGTCTTGCGGCTGCTCGTCCCCGGGGACGAGGTCATCGCCGCCAATGATATGTACGGCGGAACTTACCGGTTGTTCACGAAGATCTTCGAGAAGATGGGTATCCGCTTCCACTTTGTGAATATGCAGGATGCGGCGGCCATACGGCCTTACATCAACGCCAATACGAAGCTGATCTGGGCCGAGACGCCTACCAATCCGCTGATGAATATCGTGGATATAGCCGCGCTGGCGGAAGCCATACGGGCGCCCAAGACAGGGGGGCGCGACCAGTCCGGCGGGAAGATCCTGCTTTGCGTCGACAATACATTTGCTTCCCCCTATCTGCAAAACCCGCTGGATCTGGGCGCCGACATCGTGCTGCATTCGGCCACCAAATATCTCGGCGGGCATAGCGATGTGATCCATGGCTGCCTGGTGATGAATGCCGACGAATTGCGCGAGAAGCTTTACTTCATACAGAAAAGTTGTGGCGCCGTTCCCGGTCCGCAGGATTGTTTCCTGGTGCTACGTGGTTTAAAAACTCTTCACGTACGGATGGACCGGCACTGCCAGAATGGAGAGGCCATTGCGCATTTTCTGCGCAGTCATCCCAAGGTAGGCCAGGTGTATTGGTGCGGGTTCAAAGATCATCCCGGGTACGCGGTAGCGAGCAGACAGATGCGCGGGTTTGGCGGGATGATGAGCTTTACGCTTAAGGATGACAGCGTAGCAGCGGCCAAAAAGCTATTGTCGTCGACGCGTGTTTTTGCGCTGGCGGAGAGCCTGGGTGGCGTTGAATCGTTGATCAATCATCCGGCCAGCATGACCCATGCGTCGATTCCGCGTGAAGAACGGTTGAAAAACGGGTTGAGCGATTCGCTGATCCGGCTTAGTGTAGGCATAGAAGACGTAGACGATCTGAAAGACGACCTGCGGCAAGCCATCGGATAATTATGGCCAGCATATCCAAAGACGTTCGCGTTTTTCTCGACAAAAAGGTCGCGGAATTCAACCGGCCGGCTTTTATACTCAACGACCCGGTGAGTATCCCGCATGAATATACCCGGCAGCAGGATATCGAGATCGCCGGTTTTTTCGCAGCGATCTTTGCATGGGGAAACCGGGCTACTATAATTAAGAAGACACAGGAGCTGATGGAGCTTATGGACAGGGCTCCTTACCAGTTCGTGCTGCACCATACGGACAATGATCTTAAACGGCTTTTAGGTTTTCGGCACAGGACTTTCAATGCCACCGACCTGCTGTATTTCGTCGCGTTCTTTCAGCATCATTACCGGCAGTATACGTCTCTTGAGGAGGCCTTTTTGCGGCCCTGGGAGATATCCGGTGCACAATCGGCCCCCGGTGCGGCGGCGGGCGGGTGGCAGGCGGAGCGGGCCCTCTCGGCTTTCTACCACTATTTCTTTTCTTTGGATGGCGATTTCTCCTCAGACCCGAAGGTGCCTCCCAGAACACGCAAGCATATCGCCTCGCCGGAGAAACATTCGAGCTGTAAACGCATCAATATGTTCCTGCGATGGATGGTGCGGGCAGACCATTGCGGGGTCGATTTCGGGCTTTGGCGCCGTATTCCGATGGCGCGGCTGATCTGTCCTTTGGATCTGCACGTGGCCCGGGTAGCGAAAAAACTCGGGCTGCTGAACAGGAAATTATCCGACTGGCAGGCGGCATCGGAGCTAACGGATCAGCTATTGCTTCTCGATCCGGCCGATCCGGTGAAATATGATTTTGCCCTATTTGGGCTGGGGGTAATGGAAAAATTTTAGTCTTATGGATCTTGAAAACATTCAGGAAGGCGAGCTGGCTGAGAAGATCAATGCCCTGATCCAAAACGATTTTGGGGCGCTGGTCCAATTGCTTTACCGGATCGATGTCAGCGAGGACAAGCTGCGGCGGATGCTTGCCGATAATAGCGGTGAGGACGCCGGACGGCTAATAGCGCGACTGATCATCGAGCGGCAAAGGCAAAAGATCGAAAACCGACGGAAATATCGCCGGGATGACGATATCGATACGGGTGTGGAGCGGTGGTGATCAGAACATCAGTTCCTTGACCTTTTCTTTGTCCTCTTTTTCTTTTTTGAGATCGAACATGGTACCGAAGACATGATCCCAAATGGTGCTGCTGACACCGAAGCCCTTGTGGTCATCTTTGTAGTGATGCAGGTGGTGATTACGCCACAGGGGTTTCATCCATTTAAAAGGCGGGTTCCAGGCATGGATAGCATAATGCATGCTGCCGTAGAGCAGATAGCCCAGGAGGAAGCCGGGGAAGAACATAAAGCCATAGTGCCCCATCGTCAGCCGGAAGATCGAAAAAAGCGCCGAGGCTATGATCAGGCTGGGAACCGGGGGCATGAACAGACGTTCTTTGTCCCGCGGGAAATGGTGATGGTTCCCATGCATGATGTAGATAACCTTTTGCGTTTTCGGGCTTTCGGATACCCAATGGAATGCAAAGCGGTGCATCAGATATTCGAAAAAGGTCCACGCAAACATCCCGATAAAAAAAACGAGGAGGATGCGGGCAATGGGAAAGCCCAGTTTTGCCCCGCTATAGTATAAGGAGAACCCAATGATAGGCAGATACATGCCCCAGATCACCAGGGGATGCGTTTTCGTCAACATTTCAAGATATTGATTCTTAAACAGCTGCGCCTGCCCTTTGTTATGTATCTTTTCGAATTTCATGATAACCGCTATTGACCCCACAAAAATACGAAAACCCGGCAAACGGTGATCAATCGTATGTCATCTGAAAGTCATGTAAATCGGGGCGGTATTTTCTGGGGCGAGCCAGCTCATATCGGTAAACGATGTCCCCTACTTCCTTGAAGAACGGATAGCCGATCTCGTCATAGTCGTATTTGTCGTCGTTGAGGACCCCGTCGCTATTCGTATAGATCGTACCGGTAAGCATGAACTCCACCTTGTTTTTGAAATCCACGATATAGGCGATATCGGTCAGGAAACCGTAGGACCAGCCCGGTTTGTTGAAGACACGGATATAGGAGGGGATGGGGCTGCGGCCCGCCTTGAAGAAGAAGAATTTTGTATAGCTATCGAAAAATTCGGCAGTGTCATACCTGGGGTGGGCCGACTCCCGGGGAAGCTCCGACATATAGCGGTACAGGAACCGGTAGTCTTCCGGGCTTAGCCGGAACCGTTGGGCAGGGGGTACAGAAGAGGGGAAGAGAACAGACTGCAGCATATGCTGCGCGTCGGCAAGGGGAAAATTATTATGCCGGGTAAAGTCCATCGGCGCATGGATCAGCGAGTCATGCCGGTCCAGATGCGCGTTACCATAAAAAAACGGGTGGCTGAAGTCGAACACGAAGTCGCTGTACTGCGCGGGTTGCTGGTAGAGTGTCCGGCCATTGCGTACGAACCGGATGGGATTGGTATGGCGATTCTCCTCCTCCGTCATGGGTACGAACCGGCGGGTGATCCGGATATCGGGATAGCCGAGCTCATGCAGACGTCGGTTAATGGCTGCCTGGCCCATGAATTCATAAAGCCGGCAGTAGGCGTCGTTATCGCTGACCAGGAAGATCTTGCGGATATACTGGGCAAGCGAAGGAAGGCCATCGGCGGCGCTGGTGTCTGTCCAGACCTTTGTTTGACCGGACCATGCACTATCCGTCAGCATGGGCGTGAACTTATCCACCCCATAGCGCGAGAGGCTATCCATTTTCTCCAACGAAAGAAAGGCCAGCGGCATCTTGACAGTGGATGCGGGATTGAAATAATTCAACGGGTCCACGTGCAGATAATAGTTATGAAAATGCGGCCGGTTATGCTTGTCCCTGTCGATCCGCGTATAGATCAGCTGATAGTGAAAGCTGTCGGGTTTGTCGAGCACCCGAAGCAGCGCGGGGGAGGCATTGGAACGAATCAGGTTTTGCAGGAAATCGTCCGTACGGCCCTGGGCGGAAGCAGGGAAACAGCGGATAAAGAGCAGACAATAAAGGATAAACCGTTGCATGGCTGAAAGGTAATTAATTTACCTTTGGCGACCATGAAGCTTATATCTTATCTCAAAGCAGACAACGAACAGCTTGCCGTGCTGATCGACGATCGCATCTACGATGTAGAGCTGATCCATCCCGATATTCCCAATACGATGAACATGTTCCTGAATTATTGGGAGGAGCTATTTCCCGTGGTTCAGGCGGGAGAGATAGCGATCCGGGACCGGGGGACGCATTCGAGCAAGTCTATTCCCGTGGATTCCGTGTCATTACTGGCGCCCGTGCCATTGCCTGCTTCCTGCCGCGACGGATACGCGTTCCGGCAACACGTAGCCGCGGCGAGACGTAACCGCAAGGCGCCGATGATCCCGGAATTCGACGAGTATCCCGTCTTTTATTTTACCAATCATCATGGCATACAGGGTCCGGGCGATGTCCGGTGCATGCCTGATCATTTCCAGCGACTGGATTTCGAGCTCGAGGTCGCCATCGTCATCGCCAAACACGGGCGGAATATCCCCGCTGCCGAAGCCGACGAATATATTGCCGGACTTATGATCATGAACGATCTGTCCGCCAGGACCCTGCAGTCGGAGGAGATGTTGCTGAACCTGGGGCCGGCCAAGGGCAAGGATTTTTCCACGGCTACGGGCCCCTGGCTCGTGACCCTGGATGAGCTCGAGGAATTCGAGGTCCCTTGTAAGGAAGGTCATACCGGTAAGAGCTGGAATCTCCGGATGCAATGCCGCATCAACGGGGTACAGGTGAGCGATGGGAATCTGGCCGAAATGGACTGGACCTTTGCGGAACTTATCGAGCGTGCTTCTTATGGCGTGGATCTATACCCGGGGGACATCATCGGCAGTGGAACCGTCGGCACGGGTTGTTTTCTCGAGCTCAATGGAACGGGTAAGCTCAACGATCCCGGCTATACCGAACAGTGGCTGCAGGAGAACGATGCGGTGGATTTGGAGGTCGATGGGCTGGGCATCCTAAGTAACACGATCGTTCGGGAGGATAGCGATCTTTCCTTGCTGGCGCTGAAAAAGAAGCCGTCATGACCGTAGATCTGTCTTCCGTGACAGCTGTCGAGCGACAGGCCTGGCTGAATGCCTCTATTGCGCCGAGGCCCATCTGTTTTGCCAGTACGGTCGATCCGGCGGGTCGGGCCAATTTGAGTCCTTTTAGCTTTTTCAATGTATTTTCCACGACGCCGCCGATCCTGATCTTTTCCCCTTCACTCAGAGTCCGGAACTGCACGACCAAACACAGCTGGGAGAATGTGCAGCATGTGCCCGAGGTCGTGATCAATATCGTGGATTTCGATATGGTGCAGCAGGTCAGCCTGGCCAGCTGCGATTTTCCGAGGGAGGTCAACGAGTTCGTGAAAGCGGGTTTTACCGAAGAGCCGGCAACGCTGGTCAGACCGCCGATGGTAAAAGAAAGTAAGATCAAGATCGAATGCCGTGTGCTGGAGACCAAGGTGCTGGGGGATCAGGGTGGGTCCGGAAACCTGGTGATCTGTGAGGCATTGCGGATGCATGTGGATCCGGCGATCCTGGACGATGCGGGAAAACAGATCGACCAGCGCCGGTTGAAGCTGGTGGCGAGGCTGGGTGGAGACTGGTATTGCCGGACGGACGAGCACAACCTTTTCCAGGTGGCAAAACCGAATGTAAAGCTCGGTATTGGGATGGATGCGTTGCCAGCGCCTATCCGGCAGAGCAGGATCCTCAATGGCAATCAGCTGGGTCAGCTGGCTAATGTGCACGTGCTCCCGGTGGTAGATCCGGCCTTTGACGACCACCGGCTGAAACAGATCTTTGAATATTATTCGGTGAGTCCGGAGGAAATGGAAAAAGAGCTGCATACCTATGCGGCGAGCTTGCTGGATCAGGGGAAGGTCCAAGAGGCCTGGCAAGTATTGTTGGCGCTGAATTAATACGCTATTTTTGCGGCAATTTATGAACACATCAAATTTATCGGAGCAGGAGATCATCAGACGGGACAAGCTGGCGGAGATAGCGGCCCTGGGCATCGATGCCTATCCCGCGCCTTTGTACCCGGTGAATATCACCGCGGCCTATATCAAGGAAAATTATAAAGAAGGGGTCAATAACGCTGATTTTGCCGACGTCTGTATCGCCGGACGGCTGATGAGCCGGCGGGATATGGGGAAGGCGTCTTTTGCTTCCTTGCAGGACAGCTCGGGAAAGATCCAGGTCTATATCAAGCGGGACGAGATCTGTACCGGGGAAGATAAGGCCCTATACGACAAGGTCTGGAAACATCTGCTCGATCTGGGAGATATCGTGGGCGTCAAAGGGTATGTCTTTACGACGAAAACTGGGGAGATCTCCATCCATGTCAGAGAATTCTCCGTGCTGGCCAAATCGCTGAAGCCTTTACCGGTGGTGCGTGAAAAAGAAGGAGAGACCTTCGATGCCGTTACCGATCCGGAATTCCGTTACCGGCAGCGATATGCCGATCTGATTGTGAACCCGCAGGTCAAGGAGGTCTTTGTCAAGCGGACGAAGATGATGAATGCCATCCGCAACTTTCTCAACGAGCGGGGCGCCCTGGAGGTGGATACTCCGGTGTTGCAGAGTATTCCCGGCGGTGCGGCGGCCCGGCCATTCATCACCCATCACAACGCGCTGGACGTGCCTTTCTATCTGCGTATCGCCAATGAGCTTTATCTCAAGCGGCTGATCGTAGGCGGATTCGATTGGGTATATGAGTTCAGCCGCAATTTCCGGAATGAGGGTATGGACCGCACGCATAATCCAGAATTCACCGTACTGGAATTTTATGTAGCGTATAAAGATTATCTGTGGATGATGGATACCACGGAACAGATGTTGGAGGCGGCGGCGATAGCGACCAACGGGACTACCGTGGCGGAGGTCGACGGCCAGCGCATCGACTTCAAAGCGCCTTATCGCCGGATCACCATGTACGATGCGATCCGGGAATATACCGGGATCGATATCACCGATATGGAAGAGGAAGAACTGAGGGAGGTATGTGGAAAGCTGCATATCCATGTCGACGCCTCGATGGGCAAGGGAAAGCTGATCGATGAGATCTTTAGCGAGAAATGCGAGGGCCATTTTATTCAGCCGACCTTTATCATCGATTATCCTGTGGAGATGAGCCCGTTGACCAAGCGGCACCGGAGCAAACTGGGTTTGGTAGAGCGGTTCGAGCTGATGGCGAACGGAAAAGAGATCGCCAATGCCTATAGCGAGCTCAATGATCCGATAGATCAGCGGGAGCGGTTCGAGGTACAGCTCAAGCTCATGGAGCGAGGGGACGATGAGGCGATGTTTATCGATAATGATTTTCTGCGTGCGCTTGAATATGGAATGCCTCCTACCGCGGGTATCGGGTTCGGTTTGGACCGGATCTGCATGTTACTGACGGGTCAATCCAGCATCCAGGACGTATTATTGTTTCCGCAAATGAGGCCGGAAAAGAACCAGGAGGCCGAGCCTGACCATCCAAAATCCGATCTGTAGCCGAAATAGCCATCCATATATCATCCTTTTTAGTTATATTAGAAGTAACTATAAACGATTGCCATATGGATAATTCAACCATCTCTAAGATCGGTACGATCTTTTATGCCCTCGTTATTGGTTTCTTCGGCATCAACCATTTTCTAAATGGTACGGGTATGCAAAAAATGGTGCCTACTTTTTTACCAGGCGGCGTGGCATGGGTGTACATCACCGGCGCCTGCCTGATAGCTGCCGCTATTGCTTTTCTTATCAACAGGCAGGCCCGGCTGGCTGGATTTCTTCTTTGTCTTTTTTTATTGCTGATCGTGCTGACGGTGCATCTGCCGGCCGTCGTACATGCGCCCGATGCCAACGCGCGCCGGTTTCCTATGACCAACCTGATCAAGGACACGGGTCTTGCCGCCGCGGCCTTGCTGGTGGCCGCCAGGCATTAAGAGCGTCCAGGGCGTTAAGATATGGAGGCATATATAAAAAAACCTCCCGCTCTAAGCGGGAGGACGATGTTGCCTTTTACCCAAGGATTATATTATGAAAGCGCTATTCCACTAAAGGAATAGGTCATTCATGAGTTTTTGGTCAGGATTGATTGCGTATTTCGTAAAATCGCCGATCCCTTCCTGTTGAAGAACGTCTTCGTCTATAAAAAAATTGCCTGTAGTTTCAAAAGAAGGCCGTTGGAGTATAAAAAAAGCGGCGTCGGCTACGATCTCCGGCGTTCTGCTCCGTTGTATCAGGAAGTCCCCGCCGAGCAGGTTCTTAACGGCAGCCGTGGCGATGGTCGTCCTTGGCCAGAGCGCATTGGCGGCGATACGGTATTGCCGGAGCTCTTCCGCCAGGCCTATGACGATCATACTCATACCGTATTTGCTTAGCGTATAGGCAAGATGGGGGCCAAACCAGCGGGCATCCAGATTCAGGGGCGGCGAAAGGTTCAGGATGTGGGGGTTATGGGCCTGCTTTAGATACGGGATACAGGCCTGGCTCATAAAAAAGGTCCCCCTGACATTTATATTATGCATGAGGTCGTACCGTTTCGGTCCGACCTGTTCGGTGACGGACAGGTTGATAGCGCTCGCGTTATTAATGAGGATATCGATACCGCCGAAGGCCTCTGCCGTTTTTGCAACAATATCCCGGATGCTGTCTTCGAAACGGATATCGCCCTGAATGGGCAGCACTTTCCCGTTTCCGGCTGCTGCGATCTCTTCGGCAGCCGTATAGATCGTTCCGTCCAGCTTGGGATTGGGCTCGGCGGTTTTACCGGCTATGGCTATGTTGGCGCCTGCTGCGGCCAGACGAATAGCAATGGCTTTCCCGATACCGCGGCTCCCGCCCGTGATGAGCACCGTTTTGTTTTCGAAAGTTCTCATTATCTCTTTAATGGCCCCGGGGGGCGTTTCGGGTCTAAAGTAGGCTAATTTACGGGGATTCAAAAATCTAAGCGGAGCGGGGCAGGAACGGGTTATCGTAGATCTACGATTCGGACCGTAAAATCATCAACAACGAAATATAGCGTTTCTGCTCTTGCGACGAGAAGCTGTCGGTTGTATGTTTGTATTGTTAAGTATGATCGATAAGCGATTCCAAATCCAATGTCCGACGAGAAGCCATAACTGAATGAATGAAAATCCAAAGAAAAACCAAAATCCAACGTCCGAAGAGAAACCATTGAACTGAAATCCTTGAAAAACCCGTTAAGAAACCAATCATCCTGAAAAAACCAGAATCCCTGATCGATCAAAACTTTACTCAACTGAAATCCAAAATCCACGTTTTATCCAAATCCTAAGAAGAATCGCCTTAAAATTTGTACCTATTGATGGCCACGAAATTGTTGGTTAAGTATCGTACAAAAGCTTGAAAAGTCCTGAAGAGATTCAGGACTTTTCTTTTACATAGACTCAAGTTCCGGTCTTTTGGTCTGGTTGCCTTTCTGTTGGTCTTTTTCCTTTCTTACTATCGAGCGCCGATCCGCGTCAACGCTTAGTGGGCGTCGACGGGCATGACTACGTTCTTCTTGAATTTTTGCAGATAGACTATCGGGATACAGAACAATACGAAGACCCCGATGATCAGGTACAGGTTGTCATAGGTTACCAGCAGCGTCTGTCTGACGACCGTTCCTTCCAATGCCTGGTTGGCCATCTGGGCGGCGTCAAAACTGGAATAGCCTTTACCCATGAAACCCTGGATCATCTGCGCCTTGCGGCTTACCGCCGCGGGGTTGTAATTATTGAGATAAGAGACCAGGTCGTTCCGGACGATCCCGGACTTTACATGGATAAGTGTGGTCAGGATCGCAATCCCAAAGGACCCGCCAAGCTGCCGCATCATATTGTTGAGGCCGGTACCCTGGCCTATCTCAGGGCCATGCAGTTCCTGGATCGCGAGGGTCGTCAGGGGCACGAAGAGAATGGACATACCGATCCCGCGGACGATCAGGGGCCAGAAGAAGTCGCTGATCCCGGATTCCAGCGTGGAATTGGACAGCATCCAGGTAAACACAAAGAACAAAAAGAACCCACCGGTGGCTAATATCTGGCCAGGCACACCCCGTTTTAGCATCGTTCCCACAAAGGGCATCATACAAATGGTGGCCATCCCGCCGGGGAACAATAGTTCACCCGTCTGCTGAGCCGAAAAACCCAGCAGGTTCTGACAGAATACG
>DASZOW010000510.1:0-5355 GCA_035550615.1 Puia sp. | reverse complement strand
GAGCGCATGTCCTGGTATAATCGCTGGCTTCCCCAGATCCATGTGGATTATCACGAACAGGGGTTCAACAATCCCTACTATTTTGCGCCGGCCGCCGAGCCTTATCACGACGTGATCACACCCTGGCAACGCAGTTTCCAGATCCTGATCGGAAAGAACAATGCGCGTTATTTCGACCGGAATGGCTGGTTGTATTTTACCAAACAGGAGTTCGATCTTTTTTATCCAAGTTACGGAGACACTTATCCGCTGTACAATGGAGCCATCGGCATGACCTTCGAACAGGGAGGGATCAGCGCAGGGCTGGCGGTGCTGACCTCGGACGGCGATACGCTGACGCTGGCGGATCGCATAGAACATCATTTTACGACGGCCGTCTCGACGATCGAGATGGCCGCTATGCATAGCCATGAGCTGGTCCGGGAATTTCACCGCTATTTTATCGAGGCGGTGGCGCATCCCAGCGGGGAATGCAAAGCCTATTTCTTGCGAAACGACTCCTTTGGCGACCGGCTGGAACGGCTGCGCCACTTTTTGAACCGGAACGGCATCGAATGGCAGCTGGTGAACAACGGGACCATGCTTACCGGCGTCGATTATGAGACCGGCAGAATGAAAAGCTTTCGGAGCGCGCCGGGGGACATCGTGATCAATGCCGACCAGCCGAAGTCCAACCTGCTGCGCGTGCTGTTCGAGCGGAAGTCGAGGATCACCGATTCAGTGACGTATGATATCACGGCGTGGTCGCTGCCTTTTGTCTATGGTGTACAGGCCTACGGACTAAGCGCGTATGTGACCGCAACGACGAGCCCGGACGGTTTACATCCCGATACGGCAAAAAGGTCTTCGATAAACGATTCGAGCTATGCCTATGCCGCGCGATGGACGGGGGTGGGCAGTGTCCGTTTTCTAAGCCAGCTATTGCAGAAAGGCGTCAAGGTACGTTATGCCGAACGTCCATTTCAGACCGGCGGGATCGCCTTTGACCGGGGAACGCTCCTGGTCACGGAAAACGGCAATGCGAGCTTTGATGGCAAGCTATGGCCGCTGGTGGAGAAGGTGGCTGCGCATACCGGTGTGGCCCTGGTGCCCATTGCTTCCGGATTTGTGGAGAAGGGCGCCGATCTGGGCAGCGATCTCGTGCATCTGATCCACAGGCCCCGCGTGGCGATCCTGACAGGGGAGCAGGTGAACTCGTTAGAGGCAGGGGAGGTGTGGCATCTCTTTGAGCAGGAGATAGGTTACCCGGTGACGTTGATCAATGCCGGCTCCATCGGGCGGGTAGCGTGGAAGAATTTCGATGTGCTGATCATGCCGAATGGTTATTACCACGAACTCGATGATAAGGCAACGTGCGACCTGCTGATCAACTGGGTTCGGCAGGGCGGTAGACTCATCGCGATGCAGGATGCGGTGGAACAGCTGTCGAAGCAGGATTGGGGGATCCACGAGAAAGGCGATGGCGCCGACAAAAAGGACGAGGACAAGGAAAGGAAGCCGGAAGATTATTCGGATCTGCGCAAATATGATAACCGGCAGCGGGAGGAGGTCGCCAGCAGCGTACCGGGTTCGATCTATAAGGTGGAGCTGGATAATACGCATCCGCTGGCATTTGGCTATCCCGATCATTACTATACGTTGAAGCAGGACGATAAGGTATATGAGTTCATCCATGAAGGCGGCTGGAATGTCGGCGTGGTCCGCAAAGACAGTTATGTCAGCGGGTTCACCGGCATCAAGGCCCTGGAAAGGATCAGGGACGGGGTGATCTTCGGAGTGCAGGACCAGGGCAGGGGCAATATCATTTATATGGCGGACGACCCGCTTTTCCGCAGTTTCTGGGAGAATGGGAAGCTGCTTTTTTGCAATGGCGTTTTTTTAGTAGGGCAATAGGAGGCTTCGATCCCTCCGGCCGCAAATGAAATTCTTTCTCATGAAACGATCTATCTTTTTGTTAGCAGCGGGGCTGAGCGTTTTGGTTGTATCGGCGCAGGCTCCGGAGCGCGTGAACTCTGCCGCGATGTTTCTCCGGCTGAACAAGCTGAACGTGTTGGGTACGGTCTTATATGTGGCGGCGCATCCCGACGACGAAAATTCCCGGCTGATCGCCTATATGGCCAAGGACCGGCTTTACCGGACAGGCTATCTCTCCATGACGCGTTGCGATGGAGGGCAGAATCTGATCGGGGATGAGCAGGGCGTGGAGCTCGGGCTGATCCGCACCCAGGAGATGCTGGCGGCGAGACGCGTGGATGGAGCCGAGCAATTCTTTTCCAGGGCTTTCGATTTCGGCTTTACCAAGTCTACCAACGAGGCGTTGAAGACCTGGGGAGAGCAAAAGGTCCTCAGCGATGTAGTGTGGGTGATCCGCAAATTCCAGCCGGACGTGATCATCACCCGGTTCCCGCCGGACAGCAGGGCAGGTCATGGGCATCATTCCGCTTCGGCGGTGCTGGCGCATGAGGCGTTCCTGGCAGCCGCGGACCCCGACAAATTCCCCGGGCAGTTCAAATATGGCGTCAAGCCCTGGAAAGCGAAACGCATCTTATGGAATACATTCAATTTCGGCGGTAACAATACTACCAGCGAAGACCAGCTGAAGATCGATGTGGGAGGTTACAACCCGATACTGGGTAAGAGCTATGGCGAGATCGCCGCGGAGAGCCGTACGAATCATAAGAGCCAGGGAGCGGCGCTGACGCCGACGCGGGGCACGTCGATGGAATATTTTACACCGGTGGATGGCGAGCCTGCGCATGGCGATCCCATGGATGGGGTGGAGACCACCTGGCGCCGGGTAAATGGCGGGGAGCGGATCGAAGGGATGGTCAACCGGGCAATCCATGATTTCTCGCTGATGCATCCCGAGCGGTCGGTACCGGAGCTGGTAGAGATCTATAAGGCGATCGCCGCGTTGCCACAAGGTTATTGGCGGACAGAGAAATTAAAAGAAGTACAACAATTGATAGCGGAATGCAGCGGGCTATGGCTGGAAGCGGTGACGCACACGCCTTACGCGGTGCAGGGCACGGCGTTGCCCGTGACGGTGGTGCTGAACAACCGGCTGAATGCGCCGATCGCCATCAGGGCGGTGGACATTGCCGGCTACGATACCGCCTGGCGGCAGGAGCTGCAGGGGAACCGGAACTATTCCTTTTCCTGTGATATCGCGGTGGCCGCAGATAAGGCGGTGACCCAGCCTTACTGGCTTAAAGAAGAGATGTCGCCGGGTTCATTCAATGTCAGCGATCAGCGGCTGATCGGCAACCCGCAGGGGGCGCCGGCGTATGAGGCGCATTTCCACCTCGTGATAGGAGGACAGGAGATCGAATATACGAGGCCGGTACAATATAAATTCACCGACCCTGTGAAAGGGGAGCTCTATGAGCCGGTGACGGTGATACCGCCGGTGACGGCGCAGTTCGATCCCTCGCTGGTCTTGTTCATGGACGGCGAGGAAAAACATTTCCATGCCGAAGCCCAGGATCATCTGGCGGGCAGCAGCATGCCGGCCATGGAGCTGACGCCGACGCCCGGCGTCAATGTGGGGAAACCCGTAGGACTGGCGTGGACGGCCCGACCGGCGGTACAGGGAACGGAGACGGTGACAGCGGATCTGCTGGCAGATCGTCAGGGTCACATGGATACCGTATTGCAACTAAGGACCATCGACTATGAGCATATCCCGCGCATCGACTATTTCAAGCCGGCAAGGGAAGAATTCGTACTGGCGGATGTCAGGACCGCAGGACACCGGATCGGTTATATCGAAGGCGCAGGGGATAAGGTTCCAGACGCCCTGCAACAGATGGGATTCGAAGTCGTTCTGCTCAAGGAAAAGGATCTGACACCTGGCTATCTGAAAACATTCGACGCCATCATTGCCGGGGTCCGGGCGTATGATGTACACCCATGGCTCAAGGCCCGACACGATGAGCTGATGGCCTATGTGCGGGACGGCGGCAACCTGGTAGTGCAGTATAACCGGGGCGAGTTAGGCAGGATGACGACCGATATCGGCCCATACCCGTTTGCCGTATCCAATATCCGGGTCACGGACGAACATGCGAAGGTCGGTTTCCTACAGCCGGCGCATCCCGTACTCAACTATCCCAACAAGATCACCGACCGCGATTTTGAAGGCTGGATACAGGAACGCGGCATTTACTTCGCCGGGCAGACAGATCCCGCTTACGAGCCGGTGTTGTCGATGAGCGACCCGGGCGAGAAGGACCAGAAGGGCAGCCTGGTGATCGCACATTACGGGAAAGGCGTCTTCGTTTATACGGGGCTGGTATTTTTCAGAGAGCTGCCGGCCGGCGTGCCAGGGGCATATCGGCTGATGGCGAATATTATCGCGCTTAATCAAAAGAAGGGGTTCTAGGTGTATGCGTAAAAGAAGAGATGTCGCCATTATTACGGCGTTGATCGTGGCCTTTGTCGTAGGAGAATTTATCAAACGCGTTACGATCGGTTTGTTGATAGGTCTTGCCATCGGGCTGCTGGTAGCATCGCTGATGGCCAACAGGAAAAGTAAATGATCGAATATCATGGATCCGCAGGACGATAAGGAACGGGCTCCGCTTTTTGGCAAGTGGGGGTACTGGTATGCACTGGTGATCGGCTTCCTGGTGTTCTGCATCGCCGTGTTCTATTTTCTGACCAAACACTTTTCATGAGTGGTATCGACTGGATAGTATTGGCGCTAACCTTAGCAGTGATCATTGCCTATGGGCTCTACAAGAGCCGCGGGAGCAAGGACCTGGATGGTTATTTCCTTTCGAACCGGACGGTGCCATGGTATATGGTGTTGCTGAGCATCATGGGGACGCAGGCCAGCGCAGTGACCTTTCTTTCCGCCCCCGGCCAGGCATATACGGACGGGATGCGGTTCGTACAATATTATTTCGGGCTGCCGCTGGCGATGGTCGTGCTTTGTATCAGTTTTGTCCCCGTATTCCACCGGCTCAAGGTCTATACGGCATACGAATACCTGGAACAGCGTTTCGATCTGAAGACGCGTACGCTCACGTCCTTTCTTTTCCTTCTTCAGCGCGGGCTTTCCACCGGCATCAGCATTTCCGCACCTTCCATCATCCTCAGCTCGCTGATGGGCTGGGATCTTACCTGGACTACGGTCTTCATGGGCGGTTTACTGATCATCTATACCGTCTCGGGCGGCGCGAGGGCCGTAGCCTATACCCAACAGCTGCAGATGATCATCATCTTTGCCGGCATGACCATCGCCGGTTATGTGGTGGTCCACCGCCTTCCCACGGGGATCGGCTTGTCGGAGATCCTGCACACGGGCGGGAAGGCGGGCAAGCTGAATATCATCACCACGGGTTTCGACAA
>DASZOW010000509.1:0-8602 GCA_035550615.1 Puia sp. | reverse complement strand
ACAGAGGATGATCACGAGGATGACGGCGAGATAGGCCCAGGGTTCGTCTTTGAGGCGGCGGCGCAGGCGGCGTTGTTTCTTTTTTTCCAGGCTTTTCTGCATGGCCGCGTTCAGGTCGTCGACATAGGACTGCATGTTGTTTTTATTCCCGATCTGTTGCAGGCCTTCCACGGCGTCGTTGAGAAAATCGTCGCCGGCCATCGACCTTTCCAGTTCGTGGAGGGCTTCCCCGGACAATTTGCCGCTGAGATAGTCCATCAACTGCTGGTTGTCGATGTCCTTGTTGCTATTGGCTAATATGTTCAGGAGGTCCTTGTTCATTTCGATTTCGTTTGCGTGCCGGCGGCCGCCTTTTTTTCGATCATCAGCTTCAGGTTGCGTTTACCGTTCTGGATATAGCTTTTTACCTGCATTAACGTAAAACCGGTGGCCGATGCTATTTCCTGGTAGGATCTTTTTTCCAGGTAGAACAAAGTTACACACAGTTTTTGCTCTTTTCCCAGTTCTTCGAGTGCTTGTCCCATCCATTCCAGCAGTTTTTCTTTTTCCCAATGCCGGCTTTTTGCCTCTTCGTCATCCCAGGCGGCCAGCATGGTATCGGACAGGCTTGCCTGGCGGGTATGGCTATCCCGCAGCCGCATCAGACAGTAGTTTCGGGCAATCGTGTAGATCCAGGCTTTGAAGAACTCCACCCGGTAGCGGGGCAGCTCGGTGATGACCTTGACGAAGATCTGCTGGACGCAGTCCCGGGCTTCTTCCTCATTCTTCATATACTTCATGCACACGCCGAACAGCAATAAGGTATAACGTTGCAGCAGGATGCCCAGCCATTCGTTGTTATGCTCGTCATAGTAGCGGGCAAGCAGTTCCTGGTCGGTGATATGGTGGAATGGGTCGTGCTTCATCGGTTCCTACTAAGATGCAAGGCCTTTGAATTTGCATAAAACTTTGTATTGAACGCCGGTCGCGGGGGATTAGTATCTGTAAATTTTGTATTAAATTTTTGTGTTTTGGATAGGTGGTTGATCTTATTTAATTTTCCGCAATGATCAGAGCAATTTGTTGCGTCCCCGTAAGCCCGCTCAGGGCGGAGCCCTCACACCGGACAGAAATGGTCAGCCAGCTGATCTTTGGCGAGTGCTGCGAGATCCTGGAACAGACCAAAGAACAGTGGTGCCGGGTCAGGGTCAAATATGACGGCTATGAAGGTTGGTGTACATTGCCTCATCTGACCGAGGTAGACGACATCGAATTCGAAACGGCGAAGACGCCGCTGACCCCTGAATGGGTCACTTCGCTGGAGTACAATGGTCATCCCATGATGGTGCCGATGGGAAGTCATCTGACGGCGATGAAGAATGGCCGGGTGCAGTGGCGCAAGAATGTGGTCCACTACAAAGGCAAGACCTGGGATCCTGCGGCCGCTGTGACGGATGCAAAATCGATCCGGCAGCTTACCTATAAATTCCTGAACATTCCTTATCTATGGGGGGGCAAATCTGTCTTTGGCCTGGATTGCAGCGGTTATGCGCAAACGATATATAAATTTCTAGGCATTCCCATACTGCGGGATGCTCATCAGCAGGCTATGCAAGGCGAGGGCGTCGGGTTTCTCGAGGAGACGAGGACGGGCGATCTGGCTTTTTTCGACAACGAGGAAGGCAAGATCACGCATGTGGGTATTCTGCTCAATGCGCATGAGATCATTCATGCGAGTGGAAAGGTGCGGATCGATAAGATCGACAATATGGGTATTGTGCAGACCGAGACGAATCTGCGGACGCATCATCTGCGCGTGATCAGACGGCTGCTGCCGGACAAATGACGGTTATTGTTTACGGAAGGTCTGGTCGTAGGATTTGATGGCGTCCTCGATGACTTTTAGCGCCGTGGTCTTGTCGCCGAACTCTTCCACGACGACTGTTTTGTTCTCCAGTTTTTTATATTCCTCGAAGAAATGCCGCAGCTCTTCGAAGAAATGTTTGGGCAGCTCTTCCAGGTTGTTGTAGTGATTGACGCCGGGATCGTGGGCTGCTACAGCGATGATCTTGTCGTCGGCGTCGCCGCTATCCACCATCTGCATGACGCCCATGACCTTGGCCTCCATAAGCGTAAGGGCCTGTACGGGTAGTGAGGTAATGACCAGGATATCCAGCGGGTCTTTGTCATCGCCGTAGGTTTGCGGGATAAAGCCATAGTTCACCGGGTAGTAGAACGAGGAATAGATGACACGGTCCAGTTTGAGCAAACCGCTGTCCTTATCGATCTCATACTTGCAACGCGAACCCTGGGGAATCTCGATGATCGCATTCACATACCGGGGGACATTCTTGCCTGCCGGTACGCCATGCCAGGGATGTGAAACTGTCATCATAAGCCAAACTTACAGCATCCCCGGGGAGGAAAAAAATTTGCTTTTGCAGCGGGGGCGCTTACCTTTGTAGCCGGTGATGGTGTTCCACCTTTAACCGCCGCCGGACCGGTCTGCAGGCATTTTCCAATGGTCCTGTCATATTCCGACACGGGTTCCGACGCGGCTGATGACGCCTACAAATTGTAACGATGATATTTATCCTAATTTGTAGACATGAGCAAACTGAAGACCTCGTTTGAACACTTTGCTATCCTTTCTCATCTTTTCCGCTGGACCTTGCTGGTGATCCCCGTGTCGCTGGTCGCCGGTTCTATGGTGGCGCTTTTTCTCTGGTTGCTGGACTGGGCGATCCATTTTCGTTTTGCGCATCCCTGGCTTTTATATCTGCTGCCGCTGGCGGGTATTGTGATCTTTGTCATGTACAAGTACCTGGGCAAAGGATCGGAGGCAGGGAACAACCTGCTGATGGACGAGATCCATGCGCCAGGCGGTGGTGTTCCGCCACAGATGGCCCCGCTGGTGCTGGTGACGACGGTGATGACGCATCTTTTTGGCGGTAGCGCCGGCCGGGAGGGGACGGCGGTGCAGATCGGCGGAAGCGTTGCCCAGTTTTTTGCCCGGCGCTTCGGATTGTCGAAAGCCGATGTGCAGATGATCCTCAAGGCGGGCGTTGCGGCGGGTTTTGGCGCGGTATTCGGAACACCGGTGACGGGGGCGGTCTTTGCATTGGAGGTGCTGGCGCTGGGGCGCATCAAGCATGATGCGTTATTGCCGTGTTTTATTGCGAGCGTGCTGGCGGATCTCGTTTGCTCGGCCTGGGGGATACATCATACTGCTTACCGGATCACGTTTGCCGAAAGTGGCCGTACGTTCTTCGGCTATTTCCATTTCGATGCGTTGTTGCTGAGCGAGGCGGTAGGGGCCGGGATATTGTTCGGGCTGGCGGGGTATGGGTTTGCCGAGCTGTCACATACCATCAAAAACTACAGTCATCGCTGGATGAAGGTAAAATGGCTGATCCCGGTAGTTGGCGGGTTATTGATCATCGGGCTGACGCTGGCGCTGGGTACCGAGGATTATCTTAGCCTGGGGGTGGTGGGCAAAACGCCGCAGTCGGTGACGATCACCTCCTGTTTTCATGCGGGTGGAGCGACGATGTTCAGCTGGTTCTGGAAGTTGCTTTTCACCGCCATAACGCTGGGAATGGGGTTCAAGGGAGGGGAGGTCACGCCGTTGTTCTTTATCGGCGCGGCCCTTGGGAATACGATCGCCATGTTTACCGGGGCGCCGGTGGATCTGCTGGCGGGGCTGGGTTTTATCGCCGTCTTTGCCGGCGCTACCAATACGCCTATCGCCTGTACGTTCATGGGCGTGGAATTGTTCGGTGGCGGGTACCTGTTGTACTACGCCATAGCTTGTTTTACCGCCTACTATTTCAGCGGTCACACGGGCATCTATACTGCGCAGCGGGTGGCGGTTTCCAAGGTGACGGGGCTTGCGCGTCATGACGAGACGCTGCGGCAGATACGGGATAAGCGGATAAGGAACAAAAAGCAATGGTGGAAAGGATGATCAAATGAAACCGATATTACTCATAGCGATCGGCGGCGCCGCCGGCAGTGTGGCCCGGTATCTGTTAAGCTTGTTTGTCATGAAGCAGATGACGCTTGCTTTTCCGCTTGGGACTATGCTCGTCAACCTGTCCGGATGCTTTATGATCGGCCTGATCTATGGCTTGTCGTCGCGGTATGCCTGGATCACGGAGGAATGGCGTCTGCTGCTAGCCACGGGGATCTGTGGCGGGTATACTACCTTTTCCAGTTTCTCTTATGAAAGCATTGCGCTGATCCGGGAAGGCGACTATGCGCACTTTTTTGGTTATGTATCGGGTAGCGTCATCTTAGGGCTGCTCGCGACGGCCGGGGGGTTCTGGCTGACGCGTTGACGCTTTCGGTCCCGAGGAGTGGGGCGGCGGGATGGCGGGTATGCGCGGTGTGGGCAGGCGGAGGTGTGGCGGTAGGCGCGGGTTAAGATCTTTTATACTTGTGATAGAGGATCTCTTTTAGATCTACCATCCAGTCCCCTTTGATTTTGACGATGCCGATGGTGGTGGTGTCTTTCTTTTTGTACGAGTTTGCGAAGGTATAGAGGGTCAGGGAGTCGTTGACTGAGTGGATGTCGAAGGGCAGGATGCTGGCGTCCTTATACTTCTGCTGTTCGTCCGGGCTCATCCGGTCATAGTCTTTTTTCCATTTGGCGAACATCATCTTGTTGGTGGAGTCGGCGTAGAGGTAAAAGGAGGCCTTTTCGTAGTTGCCGTCCAGTGAGGCGCGGATGAATTCGGTGCCTGCGTCCTGTGCGTCTTCCGCTTTTTTGAACGTATGAGCGTCGTTGCAGGCTGCGGCTGCCGTTAGGAGCATGAGCGCGGGGATGAGGATTCTTTTTACCATGCGGCAAAAATAAGATAAAAAAGCCCGCACAAGAAGCGCGGGCTATGGTAGTAGGTTATTTGTTTTCGTTTTCCTGTTTGTCGCGTTCGTAGGCCTTGATGATGGCTTTGACCAGGCGGTGCCGTACGACGTCCTCTTCGTCCAGCTCGATGTGGGCGATGCCGTCGATGTTCTGTAGGATATACAGGGCTTTGGCGAGACCGCTTTTCTGGTTCTTCGGCAGATCGATCTGGGTGAGGTCGCCCGTGATGATAGCCTTGGCGTTGGCGCCTATACGGGTAAGGAACATTTTTAACTGCAGATCGGTGGCATTCTGGGCCTCGTCGAGGATGATAAAGGCGTTGTCGAGGGTCCGGCCGCGCATATAGGCCAGGGGTGCGATCTCGATGGTCCGGGTGCTCATATAATATCCCAGTTTGTCGGCGGGGATCATATCGTCGAGCGCATCGTACAGGGGCCGCAGATAGGGGTCGATCTTTTCCTTGAGGTCGCCGGGGAGGAAGCCGAGGCTTTCGCCTGCTTCGACTGCGGGCCGGGTGAGGATGATCTTTTTGACCATTTTGTTCTTCAGGGCCCTGACGGCCAGTGCGACGGCGGTATATGTCTTACCGGTACCGGCGGGGCCGATGGCGAAGACGATATCGTTCTTTTCCGCGGCGCCGACCATCTTTTTTTGGTTGATCGTCCTGGCGCGGACCGTCTTGCCGTTGGGGCCGAATACCAGGATGTCGTTGGGGTGCCGGTCGACAAAATGGTCCACTGTCTCGGCGTCGTCGCCGCCGAGGATCTGCTCGAAGTAATTCTCGCTTACGTGGCCATTTCGTTCCAGATATTGCACCAATAGATCGATTTTCTCTTTTGCCGTTTCCACTTGTTCGGGGGAGCCGCTCAACTTTATTTGGGTACCGCGCGACAAGATCTTTAGGAGGGGAAACTTTTTCTTCAGAATATCTAACTTACCGTTGTTCACACCGAAAAATTCAATGGGGTTGACGGTTTCCAGGTTGATAATAGTCTCAGTCAAAATTCAATTCTTTTTAGCGTTCTGAAATGGGTACTGTCCGCTTGTCGAGATGTGCTGCAGCTCTCTAACCAAATATAACCCGGACAGCCCTAATTTTTTCCTATTTGTTATTAACAGCATGTGAATATTCGCCACCCGTTTTTTTTCTGTATGTTTGCTGTCTCCAATCGTTCCCGGCTGTTCCCCTTTAAGACGCGGGACGCGTCTTGTCCGAAGGACAGGTGTCAGTGCTTTGCCTATCGAGCCTATAAAAGAATAACAACGATTTTACGAGTTTGTTCGTATTTGCGACCGGGAACCGATGCCGGCGCATCAACTGTATGGTTTCGACTCTAAACAAGTACCTGGAAAATGAGATCTTTCTGCAATGTAGCGTGGTTAGTAGCTTTATTACTAGGGGTTTGCAGGCGGCCCCTGGCGCAGTCCAAGGATATTGCCCGGTTCCATGTGAATCTGCGGGACGTGGGGAAGGCACCCCGACGGGATACGGCCTATGTCGATACCCTGAACCGGCTGGCTCACGCATATTATGGCAATAATGCCGACAGCGCATTTTTTTACGGTCATAAGGCATTGGAATATGCCGGCAGGACGGGGGATCGCCGGGGCGAGGCCGTGAGCTGGCGGATGCTGGGAAATACATACGAAATGGTGGGCAGTTATCTCGATATGCTCAGCGCCTATCAGCATTCGCTCGATATCGCCGAAGAGCTCGGGGATCCGACGCTTATAGCCAAAGTGAACGTCAATATGGCCCTTTTCCTGAAGCAGGAGGGGGAATATGGGCAGGCGCAAAAGCTCATGGAAAAGGTGGCGGCCCTGTACAAACATAGCGGGGACAGTGTGGAGTCGGCGTATGTGGCGTCTCATCTGGCCGATCTGGCGTTGCGGCAGGGGCGGTATGACCAGGCCCTTGCCTATGCGGAACAGGCATACGGGATAGCACGCGCGGTCCATGACGATCAGGCCGCCGCTTCGAATAACAACGATATCGGCCGGATCCTGGCGGCCAAAGGCGATTATGCCGGAGCGCTTCGGCATCATCTGCAGAGCCTGACGTATTATAGCGAGGTCAGGGACAGGCTGGGGGCGACGGCGACCTGGAGTCTGCTGGCGCAGGCTTATCTGCTGGAGAAAGATTATCCGAGAGCCTTGCGGTATGCCCAGGCATCGATGACGGAAGCCGGCGCGCTTCACCGGATACCGGAGTTGCAGGGATCGGCCAGGGTGCTGGCGGATATCTATAGCGCCAAGCGCGATTACCGGCAGGCATTACATTATTTCAAGATCTATAAGGATTATTCGGACAGCCTTTTTAACGATGAGAGCCGGATACAGCTGCTGACGCGGACGGCGCAGTATGACTATACGCAACAGGCGAGTGCGTTGCGGGAGGCGCAGGCGATAAAGAATGCGGGATATGAGCGCGCTTTGCGGCGGGCGCAGCTGCAGATCGCCATTACCGTTTCGGTGATCGCCGTGTTGAGCCTGCTGGCCTTTATCCTGTGGCGTGGCAGGGTGGTCAACCGGCGGATGAACCGGCTGCTGCAGGAGAAGAATGCGATGATCGAGGAGCAAAAGGATACCCTTGAACAGCAGGCCGTCCAGCTGCTTTTGAACAATCAGCAAAAGGATAAGCTGTTCTCGGTGGTAGCGCACGATCTGCGCGGGCCGTTGAATTCGTTGAAAGGGGTGCTGGATTTTCTCAAAGATAAAAAGGTCTCCGAGCAGGAGGTCAGCGGCATGATGAGCGAGTTCCGGCGGTATGTGGATGCCTCCAGCGAGCTGGTGGGCAATCTGCTCTACTGGGCGAGCAGCCAGCTGAACGGGGCTGTGGTCAATGCGGCCCTGCTGCCTGTGGAGGAGCTGGTGGACGAGACCCTGGCGTTTTACCGGCAGCAGGCGCGGGAAAAAGGGGTATTATTGACAACGGCGATGCCGGACGGCCTGGTGGGCTATGCCGATAAGGATATGATGCAGGTGGTGATCCGTAACCTGGTGAGCAATGCCATCAAGTTCTGTCAGGCTGGCGACCGGGTCACTGTCAGCGCCATGCAGAAAGGCGGGGAAATAGAGATTTGTGTTACCGATACGGGTACCGGCATGACGACAGATGCTTTGGACAGGATCAGGCGAAAGGAGAGCTTTACCAGCTATGGCACGGCCAGGGAGAAAGGCACGGGCCTGGGAATTCTGCTTTGTCACGAGTTTGCTGAGGCGAACAGAGGTCGTTTTTATGTCGAAAGCGAATGGGGAAAGGGCAGTCGTTGTTATTTTACGATCCCGGCTGCACCCAATTCTTCTTCGATGAGGGTGTGAAAAACAGTTTCGTTCTCCCAGATCCAGGTCGGGAGCTGTTGTTTGACGATCTTCCACACGCCATCTTCCCGCTGCATCCTCAACACGATCCGGTTGCCGCGGTCATCACTCACATCAACAGTAAACAGGCCTTCCTGGAGCCCATTGGACTTACGGAAGTTAAACTCTCTCAATCGGCCATCGGCTTTCACCAGTTTGGTGAATTGGATGTTTCGGATGAATTGTATTTGCATAAGGTTCCCTTTAGAATAAATAATAGTTAACAATTCTTGTGCTGGGGTTTGGAGCGGCTTCTTAAAGGATTGTGAATTTTTTTACGCAGGGATTCAGCAGATGTCTACAAAAATAGTAAAAAATGGTGGCCTTTCCCGATCAATTTACAACTATTTGTCCCCATTTTTGCTGTGGTCAATGGGTAATCGCATGGAAAGATCG
>DASZOW010000508.1:0-9306 GCA_035550615.1 Puia sp. | reverse complement strand
CTGTCGGTAAGATCGAGCACCTGGCCACTCGTGGAATACGCCATCAGCACCCTTGGAGCAAGGACATGCGGAAACCGTACCTGGAAAGGCGCCAGCGCCTGCAGGTCCTTGTTGGCGAAGATGGGTTCTACAAGTTGATCGATGGTAACATGCCGGCCGTCGGTATGGACCATACCCTCCTGTTCAAAGGCGATGGTGTCCGTACACGTCGCGCCGCCCCGAACCGTCCAGGTCTTATGAAACATTTCCCTGCAAGCGTACGTCGAGTCGATAAGCGGACCTCCGCCAAAGGGCCACCCTGTCCCCGTAGTCATATCCACGCCCAACCCAAGCCGCCTGGCCTCATGCAATGTATATGAGAACAGCTCCATCCATTTCGGGGAAAGATAGTCTACAAACTGCTGCTCATAGCCATGAACACCATAGATCGGCGTCAGCTCGAGCCCACCCAGACCGGCCGTTTTATATTGCTCGAGATTTGCCGTGAGGTCTTTGTCGTCGACAGCGCTGCCCATCCACCACCAGCGTGTCCAGGGCCTGGTCTGCTCCGTGATGGCAGGCCATTTTAGTTGGGCACGGGCCGGCAGCCCGCTGACCAGAACATACACGAGACAAAGAAGCAGGGCGGACGGACGGCTCATCGCAGACGCTTTATGATTTTTTACATTCGACAGCATAAACTTCTTCCTTACCCTCGAAGTTAGCGCGGAAGATGACCCATTTACCATCCGGTGAAAAATGTACGTTGGGTTCCAGTTTATAATATTGATCCTTCATATTGACCAGCTTCTCGGACCGGAAATGATCTCCTTCCGGGTGAAACAGATAAATCCACCGGCCGTCCGGTGCATGCGCCACCTGTCCGGCGTCGCCGCCGTCACCGCAGAAAAGTTTTTCATCCGGCGAGACATTGAAGTGGACCGACCACTCGTTCCGCGTCATAGCGTATTTCTTCTCCTTGCCGGTGGCCACGTCTACCGCGCCGAGGAAGAAATTCTGCCCCTTGGGGATCTGCCAGTCGAAAAAGATCGTCTTTCCATCGGGGCTGAAGAACTCGTGACCCGCTATCTCGTTCACTACTGTCCGTTTATGCATCAGCCGGACTTCCCCCGATTTCATCCGGATGGTCCAGATGCGGTCTACCTTCTGCCAGGGCCCTTCATGACAAAACATCAGCAGATCCGGATCGGTAGGCGAGAACTGGATATGCCCGAGCCAGGTATTTTCCGTGTGGATCACCTTTAACTGCCCCGTCTTGAGATTGATCGTAAAGAGCTTGTTAGGCAGATGCGCGTCGAAGATGCGATCGAAAAAATCATGTTTTTCCGGATACTTGCGATAGATCTCGCGTTGCGCATCGCTGGCCCAGCCGCCCGCCAGCAGGGTCTCGTCCGCATTCAGCGTGGTGATGTTCCCCTTAAAATCCGTGGGAAAGACAAAGACCAACCGCGTCTTACCCGTTTCGAGACTGGTATTGAAAACGCTGTCGTGACTCTGGAAGTACACGCTCTTGCTGTGATGGCCGACGATCTCCGAGTTGCCCGTGGAGACGGAGCTCACCCGCGTGAGCTTGAGCGTCTTCAGATCCACGGTATAGAGCTGCTTGCCGTTCTCATCGGTGCTATAGAAGATCATGCGATCGCCTAGGAACGGATTGTTGTGAAAATAGAAGCTCAGATTATTCCCATCCTTGCGGGACAGCCGCACGATCTTATGATGCGTGTCCTGGTCGATCCATTCGTCCGGCATTGCCTTTTTGGGTCCGGTCTGGTCGAGAGGCTGAGCCACACTCTTGTGGCTCAGCAGCATGAAAATGGCGAAAAAGAGGAATAGTGATCTCATTGGTAACCTGGATTTTGAGTATAAAGACCTGGAACGACTAATATTTCAGCTTCGGGCACGGGATAGATGACATAGTTGGGAACCACCTGGCTGATCGTGGTGATCGTATCGGCCGCGATCCACGCATTCATGGTCGTGACAGCCATCCCTTCCCGCACCAGGTCATTCCACCGGATGCCTTCACCGAGAAATTCTCTTCTCCTTTCTTCCATGAGATACGCCAGGTTCACATTGGAAGTGGGGGGTACGCCGGCCCTCGTCCGGACGAGGTTGACGATCGAATCCACCGTGCTTTGCGAGCCCGGGGCGCCATGCAGGATCGCTTCGGCCTTCATCATCAGCACGTCCGTATAGCGCATGGTGATGAAATTGATAGGCCAGTCCCTGAGGCCCGTGCCGCGTAACGCCACATTGATATATTTTTTGATAAACGGATTCGCCGTATCGACTTGCGGATTACTGCCCGTAGCAGTCGGATAGCTTAACGCAATGCTGAAAGTATCCCGGGTGTCCACTTTTCCGGCCGCACTGGCGGCGTATGAGGCGCGCAGGTTCCGGGTGATGTCGAACGACGTCGATCCATAACCGTTGCCATAGCCCGTGAGTCCAAGCCCGTTCCAAAAGCTCTGTGGCGTGAGCTGGCTGGGATAATCCGCGCCGTTATTCGTAGTCATGAATTGGACGTCGAAGATCACCTCTGGATTGTTCTCCTTGGTATAGCTGAAGATATCGGGATAGCTGGCGCCGAATTTGAACTGGCCGCTGTTGATGACATTGTTGAAATGCACTTCGGCGGAATCCCACTCGTTGGTGCCCAGGGTCGGGCCATTGACGCCGTCATAGGTAGGACCGGAACGGGTGAGATAGACCAGGCCAAGCAGACCTTCCGCGGACCATTTGGTGGCGCGGCCGATATCGGCGCCGGTATAGCTGCCTGGAAGAACGGCAATGGCCGAATCCAGATCGGAGATGATCTGTTTATAGACATCCGGCACCGGGCTGCGCTTGATCTTTTCTACATCGGCGGCTCCCAGCGCATGAATGACTATCGGCACCTGTCCATAGAGCTTTACAAGTTGAAAATAATAGAATGCCCGGAGGAAATGACATTCCCCGCCGAACCTCACGCGTAAGGTCGGATTGGTGATATTGTCGCCCCTGGTCGCCAGGTTGTCGAGCACCGAATTGACATTATAGATACCATTGAAATTATTGTCCCAGGCGCCTTGTATAAAGCCTACCGAGGTCAGGTTGGGCAGGAAATTGCGGATGTTCTGCCAGTCCCGGTTGCCATCGGAAGTCGCATTGATGTTGTCCGCCCGCATCTCACCCAGCCATAGCACCTCGTCCGGATAATCCCTGAGCTGGTTATAGGCGCCGGTGACGGCCTGGGTAAAGTCGTTCGTATTGCTGTAGAATACCGAAGTCTGCACGGAAGATTGCGGTTTCTGATCCAGCTGTTTGTTGCAGGCCATGAACACCAGCAGAAGCACGGACAGGCCGCAGGAAATACTATATTTTAAGATTTTCATTACACGCAAATTTTTAGATTAAAGTCCAACGTTTACGCCGATGATCATAGACTTGTTCAGCGGAGCGGCGCCATAGTCGCCGGGCAACGGATAGCTACCGCTGGTGAGGTTGGTGTTCTGCGCTTCGGGGTTGACGCCGCCGGAGTATTTATCCCAGCCAAACCAGTTGAGCATGGAGAAATATACACGGGCATTGCTGATCACCCCGGTCCTGAACACATTCTTCAGGTTGTAACCAAGCGTAATGTTCTGGATACGTAAGAAATCGGTGGAGAATACCCAGTCCGAGGTAGTATAGGGAATGGCATACTGGAAGCCGATCTTCCCCCGCGGAGCCATAGGATCGGGATTGGAGGTCGTCCAGCGATTGCGCCAGAAACCATCCGTGGTATTCGTACCGTTGCCGGGATTGTCGAGGGCGCGGCTGATATACGACATGATCGAACCGCCATGCTGACCGTATACCTGGACCTGCAGATCGAAACCCTTGTACCGGAAGGTATTGGTGAGGCCATAAGTATAGTTCGGCGCCGGATGACCAAACGCCATGCGGTCGCTGGCATCGATGACGCCATCCCCGTTGACGTCGACATATTTTTCGTCACCGGCTGCCTGTTTCGCCAGCTTGGTGACCTTAGGATTGTTGATATCATCCTGCGAAAGGATGCCCTTGTGTCTGATCACATAATAGGTGTACATCGGCAATCCCTTTTGGAGCAGGAAGGGAGGATAACCCGTACCGAAGGCGTTGGAGATATTGATCGTGCTTCCGAGACCGCCCAGGTTCAGCACTTTGTTCTGGTTGAACGCAATGTTACCATTGATCGTCCAGGAAAAGTTCGTCTGGCGGATGATGGTAGCACCGATGCCGATCTCCAGACCACGGTTCTGCACGGCGCCGACATTTTCCAGCGCGCTGACAAAACCGGTAGCGGCGGGAACGGGAACCGTCAGCAGGAGGTTGGTATTCTTCTTCTGATAGGCGTCGAAGATGATGTTGATCCGGTTCTTCCAGATGGTAGCGTCGAAACCGGCGTCATAGGTGTTAGATTGCTCCCATTCCAGGTACGGATTTGGGAGCCCGCTCGGCACCTGGCCCGTGGCGGCAGAAGTGCCAAAGCTATAGTTGCCATACAGCGTGTTGCCGGAGAGGCCGCTTCGCAGCGTCGGGATGGCGCTATAGTCGCCGATATTATTGTTACCCGATTTACCCCAGCTGAACCGCAGTTTCAGGTCGTTGATAAAGCCGACATTGTTCATGAACTTTTCCTGCGACACCCGCCAGCCTGCGGAGAGCGAAGGGAAAGTACCATATTTATTATTCGCGCCGAAACGGGAAGAGCCGTCCTGCCGGATGGAGGCGGAAACGAGATATTTGCCCTGGTAGCCATATTGAACCCGGGAATACAACGAGTACAACGCGTTATTCGATTCGGTGGTAGTACCCGTAGTCGTGACACCTGTAGTGCTGGCTATCGCGTTGCTCAGCGTATTGACGTCGTCATTAGCGAATCCGCCGGCGGACTTGATCTGGTAGTTCTCGAGATGTACAAAGCTGTAGGAGATCCCCGCCACCGCAGAGATCGTGTGATCGTCGTGGATGGTCTTGTTGTAGCTCAGGGTGTTCTCATTGACGAAATTCTGTTTCGTAAACCCAGAATAGGTGCCTGAAGCATCCTTGCCGGGGGAGTTGATCCGGTCCGTGATATTGCCGGCGACGAAATCCGAGATATAGGTCTTGGTGGATTGGTTGCTTGCATCGTAGTTGAACGTGCTTCTCGCCGTAAGGCCGTCGATGATCTGCAGATCGCCATACACCGTAAAGAGATTGCGTGACGTCTTCACGAGGCCGATAGTGTTGTTCAGATAGGCTACCGGGCTGACACTCGAGCCGGCCCAATGATATACGGAATTCTTACCGGCGCCGGAGTTCATGCCCGCCGAATCTTCCACGATGGGGATCATGTTATACAGGTGCATCAGCTGGTTGTCCTTGCCTTCCGCGGACGGCGAATGGATGACGGAATAAGAGGGGGCGATATTGAAACCCAGCTTGAACCGTTTCGCGATCGTCGCCTCTACGTTGGCGCGGGCGCTATAGTTGGTATACCCCGTATTCAGCAGGGCGCCATCCTGGTTGAGATAACTACCCGATGCGAAATAGCGGATGTTCTCGGTACCGCCGCTCACCGAGAGCTCATAGTTCTGGAACGGCGCCGTCCGGAAAGCCGAGTCCTGCCAGTTGACATATTCCAGACCGGGATGTCCCGGCATGGACCAGCGTGGGTCGGCCTCATAAGTAACATTATAAACATCTGAGGCATTCCCCAGGATAGCCTGGCGTTGAGCGATGCTCTGGTCGGCCGTACGGCCGGTACCCGAGTTTACCCACCGGTAGTTCTCGAGTTCGGTGGCCATATTGATCCAGTCCTTGGCATTCAGCACATCCATCTTGCGGGCCACCTGGCTGATGCCGGCATTGGCATTGACGGCGACCCGGGCTCTACCGACCTGCCCGCGTTTCGTGGTGATCAGCACGACGCCATTGGCGGCACGCGAACCATAGATGGCGCCGGCCGCCGCATCCTTGAGCACCTGGATCGACTCGATGTCGTCGGGGTTGAGGTTGTTCAGCGGATTGCCATTGGAATAACCGCCGGCCGTATTCTGACTGTTGACGTCGAGCGGAAATCCGTCGATCACATACAAAGGCTCAGAGCCCGCGGTAATAGACCCCGCGCCACGCACCAGGATCGAAAAGCCGGAGCCAGGCATACCCGTCTGCTGGCGGATCTGCACACCGGGCATCTGGCCGATCATCGCCTGGTCGATGCGCGTGATGGGTCTTTCCTGGATGCTCTTGGTATCCATGGTAGCAACGGCCGCGGTGACGTTCTGTCTTTTTTGCGTGCCATAACCGATGACGACGACATCTTCCATGGATTTGTCGCCCTTAGCCATGGCAATGTTCAGGTTATTTCCCGAGACGGAAACTTCCTTGTCCTGGTATCCCACATAGGAGATCACCAGCACATCCTTGTCACGGGCCATAAGCTGGAAGGATCCATCCGCACCCGAGGTGACGGCAGCCTTCGATCCCTTGACCATGATGCTGGCGCCGGCGATCGGCTGCCCGGTCTCGTCCGTGATCTTGCCCTGTACCTTTCTAGGCTGCGGCCCCTGTGCCGACAGCGAGCCTGCAATAAAGAGGAATACGAAAAGCCAGATAACCGATGGAGGGAATAACCAGTTCTTGTTGTTTTGGTAAAAATTCATGACGGCAAGTATTTGATGATAAAATAGAGCGGGGATGACTTGCCATCCGGTAACGTTGTATCGAGTGCGTTGCTAAAAGTAGAAAATAGGAGTAGGAATAGTTTTGCGAATAGCAGTCACGCATGGCAAGTCATCGTTTTGTTTCGTTCAAGCATTATAAAAGTAGACAAACTGCCAGGGGCAACTATCCTGAGGTATCCTGCTTTAAAGCCGAAATCTACGCAATCGTTGCCGGAAATGTAGAATTGACATTTATTTTTGTTCCGGGCTCAGCCGAATGCATTCGGAGAGGTTTCGATTTTTGATGTCCTTGCCTAGAGAAAACCCAATTCCAATTTTGCTTCTTCGCTCATCATCTCTTTGTTCCAGGGCGGATCGAAAGTGAGTTGAACATGGCAGTCTAAAACACCGGAAAGCGCCTCTATCTTCTCCTGTACATCGCGGACGATTTCGCCGGCTACGGGACATGCCGGCGCCGTGAGCGTCATGGTGATCTTGATATCACCCTTGTCGCCGATCTTTATTTCATATACGAGTCCGAGGTCATAGATATTCACAGGGATCTCCGGGTCGAAGACGGTCCGCAACGCGGCTTCGATCTCATCACGCAGTGCGGGTTGCGCGGATTTTTTCTGATACGCCAGCGCGTACAATTTGATCTGTTTGATCATCGACAGTAGACCATTGGAGCGAGTCGGCGACAGATGACTGCTGAGGCCGATGGCATCGACGAAATAGAGCTCGGCGTCGACGATCTCTTTTGGCGTATGACCGCTCAGCACTTTTACGACAAGGCTCACGAGCCCCTTGGTGATCACTGCATCGCTGTCGGCGGTAAAATACAGCTTATCGTCTTTGTATTCGGCATGCAGCCATACGCGGCTCTGGCATCCCCTGATGAGGTTCTCGTCGGTCTTGTATTTGTCATCGATGATCGGCAGCTCTTTTCCCAGCTGGATGATGTATTCATATTTGTCCATCCAGTCGCCGAACATCTCGAAGTCGGCTATGATCTCGTCCTGTGTCTCTTGAATCGTCATGACAATAATGTTGCTGCCTTGCGTATCCCCGCGGCAAGCCTGTCTATATCCGTACGGTTGTTATACAGGGCCAGCGAAGCACGTACAGTGCCGGGAATGCAATACCGGTCCATAACCGGCTGTGCGCAGTGATGCCCCGTGCGAACCGCTATCCCTTGTTTATCCAATATCTCACCCATATCAAAGGGGTGTATATCCCCGACAAGGAACGAGATCACCCCGGCTCTTTTTTCCGCCACGGCTTTTCCGATCAGCCGGAAACCATCTATCTGGCAAAGCGTATCTAACGCATAGCTCATCAGACCGTGTTCGGCCTGCTGGATATTGCGGATCCCAAGTCCCAGCACATAGTCGATAGCCGCAGCCAGACCGATAGCGCCGGCCATATCGGGCGTACCCGCTTCGAATTTATAGGGAAGATCGTTATAGGTCGTCTTTTCGAATGTCACCGTCTTGATCATCTCGCCACCGCCCTGGTATGGCGGCAGTTGGTTCAGCCATTCTTCTTTGCCATAAAGGATGCCGATACCGGTGGGCCCATAAAGCTTATGGCTCGAGAAAGCGAGAAAATCCACGTCGAGGCTTTGTACGTCGACCTCCATGTGCTGGACGGCCTGCGCAGCGTCGAGCAGCACGGGGATACCTCGTTTATGTGCAGCGGCGATGATCGCCTGCACGGGATTGATGCCGCCGAGCGAATTGGACACGTAGTTGAACGCCACCAGCTTGACGTTGTCGAGAAGCCGCTCGAGGTCATCGAGGATCAGCTCGCCCTGATCATCCACCGGGATGACCTTTAGCGTAGCGCCCTTTTCCTCGCAGATCAGCTGCCAGGGAACGATGTTGGAATGGTGCTCGACCGCCGAGACGAGGATACTGTCGCCGGCTTGCAGGAATTTCTTACCGAAACAAGCGGCTACGAGATTTATCGACTCGGTTGTGCCACGGGTATAGATGATCTCGTGGCTATGGCGGGCATTGATGAAATCGGCAATCTTCGTCCTGGCCCCCTCGTATGCTTCGGTAGCCTCCTGGCTGAGCCGGTGGACACCGCGATGAACATTGCTGTTGATGGTATGGTAATAGTCATCCATGGCGCGGAGCACCGACTCGGGTTTCTGAGTGGTTGCCGCGTTATCCAGGTATACCAGCGGATAGCCGTACACCTCGGTAGACAGTATCGGAAAGTCCTTTCTGACTGCTTCTACGTTGATCCCCCGGCTCTCCAATATGTCTTTTGTCGTTGTCATGGCGTTTTAAACATGCGTTATGGGAATGTGTTGGCTGATCAGCTTGTTGATATGCGTTTCGACGGCGGAATGTTTGATCTTTTCCGTGACATCAAAAGCAAAAGCGTTGATTAGCAAAGCCCTCGCCGCGGCTTCGCCTATGCCCCGTGCACGCAGATAGAAAAGCGCATCTTCGCTGAACTGACCAACGGTTGAGCCATGGCTGCATTTGACGTCGTCGGCGTAGATCTCGAGCTCGGGTTTGGAGTCGATGGTTGCCTTCTTGCCGATAACGAGGTTGTTGTTCTGCTGAAAAGCATTCGTCTTCTGTGCATCCTGGTGTACATAGACTTTGCCGTTGAAGACACCGGTGGACTGTTCGAGCAG